>NZIX01000083.1 GCA_002691785.1 Fidelibacterota bacterium
TATTAAAATTTTGAAGTTCACTTTTGATTATATTTTCTGCTTCATCGTATTTTTTTTGAGCATAAAGTGATTTTGCAAACATTATTAAAGATGTTGGTTCATAACTTTCTTTTGAATTAATTATATCGCTAAATTGTGTTTGTGATAATCTAAATCTTCCTTCCTTAAATGAATTTAAAGCAATATCAAATTTTTGGTAATATGATAATGTGTCAGAGAACTCTGCATAGATAAACGAATAAAAAAGTAAAATACAAAAGTTTAATTTATTTTTAATTGTCTTCAATTCACCATTGATATTTTAATTACTAACATAGACTAATTTACCATATTCAAATTGATAAGAAATACTGCTAGAATTTGTTTTTTTATATAACCATTGTTCGCTTACTCCATGCCTGCTTGATGTACTGTTTATAATATCAGGATTACCAATAGAGCGTCTTAATTGTGCTTTATTCATCCCCAGTTCAATCTCACCTTTCAAAATCCTTGTTATAATTTTTTTTGACCAATCTTTTGGAAGAGGGTGATCAAGAAAATAATGGTCTTCAAAACCTACATTATCTTTGGTTTTGCTAAAGCGTAAAAACCCTTTGTAACCTGTTTCGCTTTTTATTTTAAGCCAAATTGGGATGTCAGAACTACTATTTGTTAGTTTTATTACACCAATTACCTCGACCTTATTGAATCTTTGAAAATTATGTTCCATATAGCTAAAAAATATATTTTTATCATTCACATAATTTAACCATATACTTTTACCAATTAATGATTCAGCAGCTTTTTGATCATCCTTAAAGTAAATATAGCTTGGAAGGATAATTTCACCCTCTCTATCAAATTTAATTAATTTTTTATATAATTTATTTTTTTTACTTCCAATCACAAGGAAATCTTTATCCATATAAACCATTTGACCTTTAATAACATATTCCTTGTTAATGAATTTATGATATGACCTAAACTTATTAGAGTATATTTTTGACCATTCCTTGCTAAAATTTTTTGTTCTACGATAACTCTTATCTAATTCAGCAAAGTAAACTGTTTTACCAGAAAGACTATTTGAAATAATTTTAACTTGTTTGTTACTAAAAATTGAACATGAACTAAACAAATTTAAAGTTAGAAAAAGCAATATATTTTTTTTAAAACTTTCAAAAGTATGAAAATTTATCATGTAACTCTATCTTATTTTTTAATAATTATTTTTTAAAAGGTTATTTATATTGATATTTATGATTTTAAAATTAAAAAAAGTAGAAATATATTATATTAGTTATATTAATTTTTAAAAGATTTATACTTTAATATTATTAATAGATATATGAATTTTCACAAAATTATCATATTTATTATTTCAAAAATTGAGGGAAACAAATAAAAATGAAAGGTGATAGCAAGTTTGATATAGGTAGTGTCATTGGAATTACTTTGGGTTTTATTGTTCTTTTTATTGGGTTCTATGATGTAACCCCAGTCTCTAAAATTACCCCTGATATGCAATTTGAAATGTATCAAAATAAGATTTTATTAAATCCTCTTGGCACAATTCAGTATAAAACTGAAGATGGACCCGGTAAAGTTTTACCTGGAATTCTTGGAGATTACGGAAATACTATTAATTTTTTCATTGATATAAAATCCATCATTATTGTGCTTCTAGGAGTTTTGGCTGCAACTTTTGTTAATTTACCCCTTAGTGCATTTGGCGATATTGTTAACGTTACAAAGGTAATTTTTAGAAATGAGTCCTATGATTATGTTGGAACCATTGATCGAATCTGTGAGAGAGCTACCAAAGCAAGAAAAGATGGAATTTTATCATTAGAAAAAGATTTAGAAGAGATGAAAAATCCATTTTTCAGAAAGGGAATTGAGATTGCAATAAATGAAAAAGAAGTAACTCGGCTTAGATTTTTATTAGTTCAAGAAAAAGATGCAATTGAAGATAGACACATAGCTGGAGCTGAATTATACAGTTGCATGGCAGGTTATTCTCCCGCATTTGGAATGCTTGGAACAGTAATGGGACTTGTAATCATGATGAATAGTTTCGGTGGGGGAGAAGTTGAGGCTGGAGCTGCACCTCAATCCACTGCTGAAAAATTTTCAGGATTACTCTCTGGCATGGCCATGGCATTAGTTACAACATTTTATGGCGTATTTTTTGCAAATGTCTTTTTTACCCCTATGGCAGGAAAATTGAAAAGGAAAGATGAGATGGAAATGCTTCATAAAAATGTAATAATTGAAGGTGTGGTTTCTATAAAACAAAATGAACATCCCTTAATTATAAAAGAAAAATTAATGACTATGGTTCCTCCAGACGTAGTACTGACACTTCAAGATGAAAATCGGGAAGTATCATAAAATTAAATATTACAATAACACTCAATAAATTATGGGTAAAAAAGCAACGGCTGATGAAACTTGGGCAAGAGGCAATAGGTGGGTTGTTGCTTATGGAGATTTAGTAACATTATTATTAACATTCTTTGTATTGCTTCTAGTAATTCTAAATGAAGAAGAAAGAATAGTTGAACAAGAAATAAGTAAGTTATTAACTGAAACTTCAGATATTTTAGAAAAAAATATTCGTAATCAAAATGTTGATATTACTAGAACGGATAAAGGCGTACAAATCACTCTAAGAGGAGAATTATTTCCCTCAGCTTCTGATAGAATAAATAAGGAATTTAGACCATTGCTTCGACAATTAGGAGGAGTCGCTATTAATGCTCCTTTATTTAGTGTCTATGATGAATCTCAACAAAAAATTCGACAATTATTGCTTAAAAAACTTCAAGATGGAAATGATACTCTAATTGTTGAGCTTAGAGTTGAAGGTCACACAGATGATCTCCCTCTTCCTCCAAAAAAAAGATTTAGAGATAACTGGCAATTNTCATCAGCTAGNGCNTTAAGTGTAGTCAAACTTTTAAGAGATGAAACTGGTATTCCTCCAGATAAGTTTTCAGCTTTGGGCTATGGGGAATATAAACCTACTGTCGATGTTAAAAACTTAAAAACCAANCAAGAAAAAAGAANAGCTAGAAACATGAANAGACGTGTTGAAATNATTTTGACNGCAAGTGTNCAAAANAAATCAAAAATAGCTCGCTCTACATTNGATATTAATCTAGAAAGATAGTNTTCATATANTAGTTTTTAATNANCACTATTTTANCTATTGTNTAANGAAAATTAANTNTATACTTTTATNTNNAAGGATTTACAATTTCACATACTTTTTAATATAATGCGGATTATAAAATGGTAAAAAAATTATTAATTTTAATTCAGTTAANATTCACTNTGCTGATTGCTAATGATCCTTCAAATAACTCATTATTAAANATGGGTTCTTCAAANGTCTTAAAAGGAATTGAATATAAGCTTATTGAAGCAAAAAGAACCGATAACAACATACTTCTTAAAATAGAAGTTAAAAATATAAACAGAAAAAACTTTAACTATTCAGCGCTTCTTTTTCATAAACTATATGATNCAAAAGGAAATCAGATNGCAAATATAGAACCATTTTTAAGCAANAAATCTGTTGTTTTTGATGTTAAAAAAGGNCAGTCATTTATATCTAATCTAGTTTATGAAATAATTGAAATTGATCAACCTCTTCAATTATCTGCCGTTNCTGGGNCAAACCCACNATTTAAAACTAATGGTTTGATANTTACATGTAAATCTTCTCTGGATAATGAACAAATATATTTTGAATTAACAAATATTGATTTAAAATAANTTANTNTCNATTNTANAAAATCTAATAACCNAAATTTTCATCTTATTGGCTAGATATACTTTTAAAATATCTACTTAATCTTATTTAACAGCCTNTCTNNANTGATTTATAAGAAANGGAATAGTAAATAANCTGTGATCTTATAATTCTTAATNAAACTAAACCATCANTAATATTATTTCNATNATAAATTTTATGATTACTGATAAATAANGTGTCTTAGAAGTTTGAATAAATTTCTATTTTCTATTTTATCAATTCAGACTCAATATTTATATAATANTTAAGAGTNAATTATAAATACATAAAATGTTGAAAAACATTTTAAAATTTTNTTAATACTATCTTTATTATTAGTTCACTTTATATTTTTTNATATAACTAAAAGCTTGNCCTNNAGAGNAAATANNATTTAAAACNTCATTTATTTANTTGCAATNATTATTTAAACAATCAACAACCTGAATAACTTGATCTTCTTTATCAAGCCACTTTAATTTGATCAATTGACTATTTTGNTATTCTTCATAAACTGGATTGATAAATCTTCCTTTGTGACGGAACCCTTTTTTTATTCCATCTATGCATTTTCCTTCATGATAAATACCTTCATATTTTACCTCACCATTTGGTTTATAAAATATTTTTTTACCATGATAAAACCCATCTTTAAAAGTTACTGAGCTATACTTTTTACCTTTTTGGTCCCATTTTATAAGTAATCTATCTTTTTTATTATTTTTATAAAAACCGTACTCACCTTTTATATTATTTTCATACCATAGAGTATATGGTCCATTTAATAATCCATTTTTATAAAAAAATTCATTTTTTTTATTTCCATTCGAATATAACTCTATCCATTTACCATTTTTTTTCCCCTCAATAATATCACCTAAGTAGGTTTTATTATTATTTTTTGAATATATTTTTCCATTAACTATACTATTATCTAATATATTGTAATATATGTCTTTGATATTTTGAATTTGATTTAAGTAATAAGATTCTTGGGCAATAGAAAGTGAAAAGAAGAAAAAAATTATTAAATTATATTTAATCAATTAATTACAATTCCCAATCACACAATTTGTAAAGTGAATTATAGAATCTCTTTTATATAAAATTTCTAAATATTTATCACCATTTTTAAACCATTCAATCCATAGTCCCTCTTTAAAAGAATCTTTATATAGACCTTCTGCTTTTTTATTCCCATTATACCAATAGCGTGTCCATAAACCATTCTTGATCCCATTTTTTATTTCACCAACAAATAGTTTTTTAGCATTTTTTTCTTCATCTATATAATTAAAATATAAAAGACCGGATAAAAGACTATCATTCATATAGTTATAAAAATTTTCATTTTTTTCAATTAGGTTATTTACAAAGTATATATTTTGCCCACTTAAAAAAGTTATCGATATTATAATTATTTTTTTCATTTAATTATGAATTAAAAGTTGAACATCTAAAATTACATACTCAAATTCAAAAAAAACATTCAACTAAACTATCTGTTTAAAACTTTAATATTATTTTATAACTATTATAATGAGTTTTTTATTCCCATTCAATGGTTCCTGGGGGTTTTGAAGTAATATCATATACAACTCTGTTTACTCCAGAAACTGAATTTATTATTTGAGTTGAAATTTTATTCAAAATATCATGGGGCATTTCAAACCAGTCAGCTGTCATACCATCAACACTAGTGACAGCCCTTAATCCGATGAGATTTTCGTAAGTTCTTTTATCTCCCATAACACCCACTGTTTTTACAGGAATTAAAACTGCAAAAGCTTGCCAAATTTGATCATATAATTTATTTTTTTGAAGAATATCTATGTAAATTTTATCTGCTTCTTGAAGAATTTTGATTCTATCCTTTGTAATTTCACCAACTATTCTTACCGCAAGTCCTGGTCCTGGAAAAGGATGTCTTTTAATCAATATTGGAGGTATACCAAGCTTTATACCTACTTTTCTTACTTCATCTTTAAATAACTCTCTTATAGGCTCTATTAACTTAAATTTCATATTTTTTGGTAAACCACCAACATTGTGATGACTCTTAATTAATTTAGACGTATTACCTAAACTTATACCACTTTCAATGACATCAGGGTATAAAGTTCCTTGAGCTAAATATTTAATATCACCAAACTTTTTGGCTATTTTTTCAAAAGAGTAAATAAATTGATTACCTATTATTTTTCTTTTTTTTTCAGGGTCAGTTATTTTATTTAATCTCGATAAAAAATTTTCAGATTCATCATAAGAATCTATATTCACTTTTAAACCTTCTTTGAGAGAAGAAATACATGTTTTCACCTCATCTTTTCTCAATAAACCATGATCAATTAATACAGCAATAGCTCTATCCCCAATTGCCCTAGATAAAATCGCAGCCACAACTGAAGAGTCTACTCCACCGCTAACTCCTACAAGAACCTTACCTCTAGGAACTTTTTTTCTAATTAAATCANTTTGAAAATCAATAAAGTTACTNGCNGTCCATTTTTTTTCACANTTANNAATGTCAAAAATAAAATTTCTAATAATTTTTGCACCNTCATCAGTATGCATAACCTCTGGATGAAATTGNGTTGCTANCATGGTNTNATCCTCATTTGAAATAGCAGCCATAATATTATTNGAAGANAATGCTAANGNANNCCAACCANTNGGAAGTTTTNTTACTTTATCACCNTGACTCATCCANACNTTAGTNTNANATGGAATANTATTTAANAGTNTAGATTTTTTTTGAATNTGTATNTTAGCTAAACCATATTCNCCATAATTTGATTTTTCAACCTCTCCTCCANTATTTTGAACTAAAAGNTGNAGNCCATAACATATACCTAAANTAGGTATTTTAGAGTTNAATATGTTTANATCAAANTTAGGACGATCTNCATCGTATATACTTGATGGACCACCTGATAAAATTAAAGCTCTAGGTTTTTTTTCNATAATATCTAACAAAGGAATTTCNCACGNGACNACCTCTGAAAACACATTCTCTTCACGTATTCTTCTTGCAATTAATTGAGTATATTGAGATCCAAAATCAAGNATAAGCACACCGTTTTCTTTTATTANACTCATTTTAAAAATCTTCCTTAAGATTATTTATNTATGAATAATTTGTTATGTCATATCTTAAGGGTGTTATGCTAACGTANTTATTTGCAATAGCATAACCATCAAATTTTAAATCTTTATCCTCATCAATTATTTTACCATCTATCCAGTAATAATCACTTTTTCTTGGATCAATTCGTTTTTTGAATGTATCATTAAAATATTGATTTCCTTGTTCAGTAATTTTAAANCCNTTNATCTCATCTAATTTGCAATTTGGTATATTCACATTTAATAGTGTACCTTTGGGTAATTTATTTTCTAAAACGTAATATACTATTTTTAATGTTATAGCTTTTGCACTTTCCCAATTTTTTGATTGAAATGAATTTAAGCTTATTGCTATGGATGGAATATTATTTAATACACCCTCATGAGCCGCGGAAACCGTTCCGGAATAAAATATNTTTTTNCCTAGATTTGAACCTTCATTAATACCTGATATTATCAGATCAGGNATTAATTCTAAAAGGTTTTTNAGTCCTATTTTAACACAATCTGTCGGTGTTCCTGAAACACTCCAACCTTTGAATTCATTAACTCTTTTAATNNGTTCAACTCTCAAAGGTTTTGACAAAGTTAATGCATGACTCATAGCACTTTGTTGATTTTTGGGAGCTATAACAGAAACATTTGANATTGGGTTAACAACTTCCCATAATGCAAAGATCCCTGATGAAAAAATGCCGTCATCATTTGTAATCAATATATTTGGTTTTTTCATTTAAGAATAGATATCAGATTTGAAATATTTGATTTCATTTCATTTCGATGAAGAACTTGATCAATAAATCCTTTTTTAAGTAGAAATTCAGAAGTCTGAAATCCTTTAGGTAAATCTTGACCAATAGTTTGCTTAATTACTCTNGANCCAGCAAANCCAATTAGAGCTCCAGGTTCTGCGATTATAATATCTCCTAACATCCCAAAACTAGCTGTGACTCCTCCAGTAGTCGGATCTGTTAAAATAGGAATGTATAAACCACCTTCTTTAGAAAATTTTGCAATTCTAGAACTAATTTTTGCTAATTGCATTAAAGAAATTGCTCCCTCTTGCATCCTTGCTCCGCCTGATGCGCAAACTAAAATTATAGGAATATTTTCTTTTTCAGCTTTAAGAAATGACCTAGATATAATTTCACCAACAACAGANCCCATGCTTCCTGCAATAAATTCAAAATTCATAATTCCAAGAATTATAGGTTTNCCATTTAGATTTCCANTATAAGCTTTAATTGCATTTATTTCACCAGTTTTATTTTTAGCGTCAATAATTTGNTCNTTNTATTTTTTCTTAGCCTTAAAACCTAAAAAATCTTTAGACTCTATATTATTAAATAGTTCTGATTCTGTATCTTTATCTAATAAAAGATCTAAGTACGTTATTGCTTTTACTCTAAAATGATAGTTACAATGATGGCAAACAGATAAATTTTTTTCAATCTCAGGACGATATAAGACCTCTTTGCAAGAAGGACATTTTTCCCAGAGACCATCAGGGATATCTTTTTTTTCTGGATTATTGATCTTTTTATCTTTTCTTTTAAACCAAGACATTTTTTTATTGTTTTCTTTCTAAGCACATAAGTAATGCATCATTATTGTTTGAATAATAATTTTTTCTAATATTATATTTTTTAAATCCGACCTTCCTGTACAGTTTTAATGCTGAAATGTTAGAATATTTCAATTCCAAAAATACTGATTTATTTTTAGAATTTTGTTCTAAAATTTTGTTTAATAATTGCAAACCAAATCCTTTTTGTTGATAATTAGGATCGATTGCAATTCTATTTAAATGAATTTCAAATTTTATTATAGTTATAAAAGCATAACCTACAATTTTACCATTTAACTCAAGAACATATGATTTATTTAAAGACTTTTTAAAAAATTCTAATTTCATCATTTTAATTGACCAAGAGTCAGTTAAAAATGCTGTATTCTCAATATTAAAGATTGAATTTAAATCAGCTAATGAACCTAATCGAATTCTAGGTTCATCAATCATTGGGTTTTATAACATATGGATACATATATTCTGAAGTAAGGCCATAGGGTTTTGGTACATGCCACTTTTGAAAAAAAATATTCGCAAGTTTCGCAATATCTTTAGCTGATGGCTTTGCACTATAAATATTTCCTGCATTAGTTAGAAACTCTTCACAGTTAAAATGAAAACCACCTATTACTTTGTCCAAATAATTATGGATATTACCTAAAACAGGTTTATCTTTAACTGAAGGTACTTTTTTATCCCAAATAAATTCTTGAAAGAATATTTTTTCACCATGCGATCTTATTATTCCATTTAATGGTTTTTTAAATCTTAAACTATAAGCCATGGCTAAAATTGTTGGTACTGGTATAATTGGACATTTAATTGCATATGCAAGTCCTTTTGCAAAACTTAGACCAACCCTTAACCCTGTAAAAGAACCAGGTCCAATACTTACTGCAATAGCATCAATATTTTTAATTTTTAACTGATTATTNTCTAAAAGTGATACAACATAACTTGGAAGAACTTCAGCATGTTTTCTATCAGTATCATTTTCTAAGATACCTATGTTTTCTCCATTTTTAAATAATGAGACACTACAAATACTTGATGAAGTTTCAATTGCTAATATTGTTTTATTCATATCAATAATCTTGAACCTCAATTCGTCTACTGTTTTCATGGTCTAATCGTGAAAAATTTATTGTAATAGTTTTTTTAGGTAAAATGTNTCTTATCAAATCAGCCCATTCAATCAAAGTAAATCCTGTTTCTTGAATTAAGAATTCTTCACCACCAATTTTTAAAAAATCATTTGAGTTTTTTAACCTATAACTATCAATATGATATAAATTAAAATACTGACCTTCATATTCTGAAACTATTTTGAATGTGGGAGACCCCACGTGCTCTTTAATATTAAGTCCTTTAGCAAATCCTTTTGTAAANGTAGTTTTACCACTTCCAAGGTTTCCAATTAGAGCAATAACAGAGCCTAATTTAACTTTTTTGGAAAATTTTGACGCAAAACTAATAGTCTGCGACTCAGAATTAGAAACATAAATCATTATTTTTTCCCTTTTAAGNTAGCTACAGGGANTAACATTTCTTCCATACTTATACCTCCATGCTGAAAAGAATTTTTAAACTTTGTTTGATATTTATTTGCTTCATTAGGATAAACAAAGTACACATCATCCTTTGCAATAAGATAACTTGGCTGTGGTCCNTAAGCAGGTAGCCTAAAATTTGAAGGGTCTTTTATTATTAATGCATTTTTTTCATTTGTATTTAANTTACGTCCATATTTATACCGTACACCAGAAGATGCAGATTTATCAGCTGAAACTAGAACGCTATTGTTAACTCTAATACTGCCATGATCACTTGTTAGAATTACTGAAAAGTTTTCTTCGCTCATTTTTTTTAAAACTTTGAGAAGCCAAGAATGTTCAAACCATATTCTAACTGCACTTCGNAATCCGGATTCATCTTGAATCATCTCTTTGAGTACATCAGTTTGAGAACTTTTATGAGCTAAAATATCAACAAAATTAACGACTAGAGAAATAATATCTTTTTTTACAAAGTCTTTAAACCTACTCGCAAGTTTATTTCCTTCTTCAACTGCCCAAATTTTATGATAATGAATGCTTTTATGCTTAAATCCACTTCTAATTAATTGTTCTTCAAAAAATTGACTTTCATATCTATTTAAACTAGAACTATCATTTTTCATGTCATTTTTTTGCTTAGGATATTTTTGTACCATTTCATCTGGAAATAAACCACTAAATATAGCGTTTCTTGAATATGCCGTTGCCGTTGGAAGAAGTGAAAGTGCATAATTAATTTCAACATTAAAAAATGGCTCAATATAAGGTATTAAAACTTTTAAATGATCAAGCCTCATACAATCAACAACAATCAAACATACTTTTTCATCCTTTTCTATTCTTGAAGATATATANCTTTTAACAATGTCATTNGAAAGTATAGGTCGTTTTTTTGAATTAACCCATTTAGTATAATTTTTTTCAATAAAAAATGAAAATTCTTTATTACATGACATAATTTGATCATTTAATATTTCACTCATCCCAGTATCTTTAAACTCATCAAATTTAATTTGCCAATCAGTTAAATCATTATAAAGATTCCACCAATCAATTAAATCTAANTTTAAATTTAACTTAGCTTCAATTTTTCTAAATTCTTTTAAATAATCACCTGTTAACTTCTCTCTTCTTAACTTTAANTTNTCTAAAGCTTGTTTACAAGCCATAAAAATTTGACTTGGATTAACAGGTTTTATTAGAAATTGTTCAACCTGTTCAGTAATTGCTTCATTCATCAACCATTCATCTTCCGTCTTTGTAATCATAATAACTATAATAAGTGGATTTGTTTTTTTTAGTATTTTTAATGTTTCTAAACCATCCATCCCAGGCATAGATTGATCCAATAAAACTATATGATATGGATTTTTTTTTGCTAGAATTGTAGCATCCTTACCATTCGAGATTGAATCTATTTTATAACCTTTATCTTCTAAGTAAAGTATATGAGGTTTTAAATGTTCTACCTCATCATCTACCCATAATATTTTCCCACGTGTTTTATTCATTACTAATTAATAAAGTTTAATATTATAAAATGTTCCATTTTATTTAGAAGTCATAGTCCAAACACCATCCCAATCTTTATTAGGAGGGCTTTCTCTAAACATTGAACATCGTTCTATATATACCATAGAAGGGTTTGTATTACGAGAAGTAAATTTTTCCTCTAACTTTTCAGAATTAGTAAATATTTCTAAGGCTTTATTCCAATCTTGCTTGTAATAGTAGTCCAAACCCTCCTCAAACATATTTACAAGTTTAACCTTTGAATTATCAATTTTTTCTTTTGAATTAACAAGTTCATATACCTTTACTGGAATTTTTTTACCTTTTACACGAACAAAATCCAAAAACCTAAACACAAATTCTTGTTTGGTTTTTTCATATATATTTTCACCTACAAAATTATAAACACCATATTGTTTTGCAGAAGATTCTAAACGTGCTGCTAAATTTACAGTATCTCCCATCATAGTATAATTCATCCTCATTTCAGAGCCCATATTTCCTGTTACCATCTTACCACAATTTAAACCTATCCGATGCTGCATTGAATAAACAATTTCAGGCCAGTCACCTTCCGATTTCCATTTTTTCCTTAAATCAACTAGAGCATCTTGCATCTGAAGGGCTGTATAACATGATTTTACCTCATGATTATCAACATGAGCTGGAGCTCCATAAAATGCCACTATTGCATCTCCGATATATTTATCCAAGGTTCCTTCATTTTCAAAAATAACTCTTGACATAACCGTAAGATACTCATTCATTAATGAAACCATTTTATTGGGTTCTAAAACTTCTGAAAAAGTTGAAAANTTTTGAATATCTGAAAAAAATGCAGTATGGTGGCCTTGGACACCACCTAAGGTAGGAGCTTGTTTCTCTTCATACATTTTATCAAGTACTTTAGGAGCAATATAGGTTCCAAATGTTTCTCTCAGAAACTTTTTGTCTTGTTGCTCGTTTAAATATTGATAAACTATATTACTACTGTAAGTTAATAATAGACCGGCCAGAGGAGCTACAATAGGCATTACATACGTATTACCTATGTCTGGAAGATTCACCTGCAAATTGTCATAGATTCTACTTACAATAAATTCAGGTAGCACATTAGAAAGCATTGATTTAAAAAACCATAGAAAATCATTTGTAAATATTCCCATTGAAAATGCATAGTATAGTAATCCTTCTAAAAAAATTATAATACCTGCATTAATTGGGTGAAGTTCAAAAGTTGTCAATAAAGCATAGGCAAAAAGACATAAAGCTGATATTAAAAGTATCATTTTAATTGGATAACTTGAACCCTCAGCAAAGTACCTGGTTAACTTTTTTGAGAAAACTTTTATGAAATTACCATGTATGATTGTTTGAATTGCATTTGCATGTGTTTCCATACCGGGTGTTAGCTGACTTAATCCCAAATAATTATAGAAAGGTGTTGATTTGACATCATGAAGAACCTCAACAGAAACACCTAATATTACAATTTTGTTATAAAATGGTGACTTTGTTATGTCAAAATCAGACCCAATTCCCATCATTTCCATCATCTCATCTCTTTCAACAATATCCTCTATTTCCATTATCCAATCAGGTATTTCACCTGGTAGAAAAGAGCTCATCCAATCAATATCCTCCGGCAGATCAAAATCTTGTGTATCAAGAATTTGTGATAAAGAATACCTCGGAAATGTACTCCAAGGTTTAACATCAATTTGNCCTGGGATTTTATATCCGGAAGGAGGACCATAATAATTAACTAAAAAATTATTAGTTCTACCATAAGTGGGTACTTTTAAACTACCATATTCGTATATATTTTTATCACTATTATAAATTGGTAAAGTTTCATCTGGTATATCAAGAAATGCTTTTACACATTTAACTCCAATTGTTAAATATGCTTTTTCTAAACTATGCTCCATATAACCTGCAAAGCTATATTGCCTTGAAAAACCATCTATATCTAGCATATCATTGATTAAACCTGTCTCCGGATTAACATCCATAATCTCTTGGACTGGATAAGCAATATAAGTTGGTGGAATTCGAGTAGGTTCTCTAACCATCTTTACATCCATTACAATTTTAGTACCATTTTTTTGAGCATTATCTATGGATTCTGCCAAAAGTATATCACCATGTCCTGGCAAATATTGTTGAAACTCAGGAGGAAGATTACTACTCACAGACCTTAAATATTCAGATCTTGCATCTGGTGAATCAAATTGGATATCAAAAGCAATAACTTTAGCTCCAGCATTTGATAAATTTGTTACCACTCTTGCCCATATATCTCCCCGAGGGTATGGCCAAGGAACTTTCTTATCCTTTAATATTCTCCATGACTCATCATCTACCTCAACTAGAACAACATCGGTTCCTTTTTTAATAATAGTAGAATCACTAGCACGCCAACCAGTGAGCGGACCTCTAACAGTATGAAATCTGTAATCATATGTTTTTAGTTCAAGGAAATCAAAAACCCCTAACCAATGAAGAAAGCATGCTAAAAATATTGATCCAACAGCAAGACCTAAATCAATATAATGATTTTTAAAAAACTTCTTTATTGATTTTATCAAAACCTATACCCCAATGATACATTTAATCCAGAACTATTAATATCTCCATCACTTATCCGTAACATGCTATAAAAACTTAATGTCATTTTATTTATAATATCAAAATCAGATCCAAATTTACCTCCTATAATACTAGTCANCTCTCCATTTGTCATATAATCAAGTCCTCCATTGAACCTGAGTTTATTACCTATCATTGAATATTGAAAATTTGCGCCNGTNGTNGTCCATATATTTTCCATAATAACTANTTTATCTTCATTATCTANCANNGGAATTGTTATTTTTGCTTGATTTAATGTAATGGAAGTTTTCAAAGGNAAATTAAATCTTGCAGAAAAAGTAGCCGCTATTGATTCTGTTTCAGATTTTAAAACTATTAAGTCTGTGCGAGGGATATTATCATACTTTTTTCTTTCTAAATATGACGATCTTTCTGATGATAAGTTATCAGAAAATTTTAACGAATTTATATTTAATGATGTCGTTGAAGTAAAATATTTAAAATTACCTGGTATATTTATTGAAGCCATAACTGTAAATGCTTTTGAATCTTCTCGATTATCTCCTATTGGATTATCATATTTATCATAGTCTAATGTATCAATTGAATTTTTTCTACCAATTGTCTTTACATTAAAGGTTAATGATGGGGCACCAGAACCAGGGACGAGAGTAGTATTTAAAGACAGTGTCTTTGTTGCAATTGGATTAGCAACAGTTTCAGATAAATTATTATCCTTATAGATATATCCCAATACAATCATTAGTCTTCTTCCAAGCGTAGAAAGTCTATTATTTATGGTAAATTCTCTTATGTTATTTGTTAAATATGGATTTCCGAGGCTTAAAAATTCTGAACCATGTTGTCTATATTGAATTAAAATATTATTGAAAGAATAACTACTTTTTAATCTAAGGTAATAGGCTGAAGCTGGCATATTTAAAATAGCTTTAAGAATATTATCTTGAGATACTATAGGATCTATGGGCAATATAGGAGACATGTATAAAGGATGTATTGTAAAAATGCCCTCAAAATTATCAATAAATTCACCAATACCTGAAACATCATATTTCTCTAAAAGCATTCCATCTTGAAGGGTATCCATTAATAAATCTAACGAATCTTTATTTGCCGTACCTGCCCATATATTTGAGTTAGTAAAACTTGTATTCCAACCTGTTTGAAACAAAATTCTTCTATTATCTAGAGTAGTTTCAAAATCAAAACCTAATACAAGGTTTTCTTTAGGAGTTGTACTTCCCCAATTTCTCTCTTTCACATATATTGAATCACCAAANAGTATACTTGACGAATCATTTTTAATTTTATCAACTAATTCACTNATGGTCCATATTTGNTNTATAGANTCCCCNGTNANAGTTGTATCCAANCTAATCTNGCTCTGAAACCAAGTATATTCATTATTATCTATTTTAAAATCTTCATATTTTCGATCGATTTCATCAAAATCNTCTTTGGCTTTATAAAAGTGTANCCCTGCTTTGAATAAATTAAAACCAGATATATTCAGACGAGAGGTAATAATATTTCTTGGGAAAGTATAACCTCTTCTATTTAATTTAATTATACGATTTGAATTGTTTAAATAACTTATTTTATCTGATGAAATTGCATATGCTTTATCTATACCCTCTCTAAATTGAACTGCTCTAATTTGTTGACCTGAAGCATAATGGAAGTCAAAAAATTTAAATCCAGCATTGATATATTGTCCACTAATCCTTTTTCCATCTATACTATAAGGAGAAATAGATGGAAAAACATCTCCACTTTCAAATGTAAAATAATCTGTTATTTTTAAGGTAAGATTTGTCCTGTTGAGAGGCTGTAAAAATGAAGATTCCCTACTAGTCCTTCTAATTGAATAACCGGCTTTAATCCAACTTAACTCGCCGTTAAGCTTAGCATTATATTGAAATTCTTTGTTAGATATAGATGAAACAGTATTTACAGAATTTTTTGTCTTGAAGGAACCATTATAAATAAAAGATTCTGAAATGTTTTTTATTCCTTTAGTTGCACTAAATGCCCACTCAATAGGAACAATATCAATTCCAAAAGTAGATTTTGAAAGAATTTTAATTTTATGAAGACCTATTCCTAATTCATCATTTGGAACTAAAGATAAAACATCATCAAAGATTGTCATTTCATCTGTGTAATCTTTACCGTCAATATATACTTTAAAAGTATTTTTATCTACATTAGGAGCATTGAATAGAGAAACAGAAATAACTATTTCATCTGGTCGATTTATTGATCCATCTTCAGGAGATAATATTAAAATATCAGCTTCTATCATATCAGACTCTATACTACTATTACCAGAACTAGTTAAAAATTTAGAATCCTTATCTATTGATTTTCTTGGTAAAACTATTACGTCAATAGGATTATCAAATGGGTTATTTAATAAGGGCATTGAAATTCTCCCGCCATTAACTGTGGTTAATATAGTTACATATTCAATTCCTTGTATTGTAACTCTATCCCCAGGTATCAAACCTTGCCATCGCCCATTTTCAAAAAACATTTCCGTTTCTTGATAGCTAATTTCACCTTTATTTCTAAAAAACAACATACCATTTGATATAGGATCCTGAGTAAAAATTAATTGTTTAATAATAATATTTTCGCCAGAAAATATCGTTCCAATATCATCATGATAATAGAGCTTATTTGTTTGAGATATCAAGCATTCATATATAATAAAGAAAAAGATCAGGAAGTATTTTTTAAATATGCGCTTGCACATAAAAATAAATAAGAAATTAATATTTATTGATAATCTATAACTATAACTTTTTGCTCACCATTGGGTCCATCTAAATATATTCTTATTTGAGATGGGCCTTCTTGATCATCACTAGGATCATCTGGTATGGAGTTTGGGTCTGTCTCTTCAAGTCCAACACTCCCATCAGGATTTGAAATTCCCGAATTACCTTCAGTTACATCAACTTCCTCTCCGGTCTCATTATTTGTTAAGTTAACTATACCATCAAGACCGATTACCTCATCTCCAGATATTGGGTCAGAAAGTAACCAAAAATCAGTACCTTTTACTGAAGCAACAGATGTAGGTGTTTGAATAACAAAATTAACATTTTGTTTAGTTATTGTAGCTCTAACTGTGCCTGAATCCATATTTATCTTTTTAGATATACTCGCTGAAGTTCTCTGACCAGCAATAGTTGCTTCTGAATTACCTTTGAGTTTTAAGATTGATTTATCATCAATAAAAATAATTACAGCAAAACCAGAATTTCCAGTACGAATTTTATCACCATCTGAAAGAACAGTACCTGGTTTTAATTTAGAAAAATTCTTTGTATCAACTGGCATAATTTCTACATCACCATTCACTTTAGTTGCAACAGCAATTTTATTAGCAATTAAATTCGAGGAAAGTAATAAAATAGATATAATTAGAAGTTTAAATATTTTCATTCTACATTAATTGATTCTAATATTATATCATTATTTATAATTTGATTTAGTAAATATCCCACACTTGATTGATCTACATTTATTCCATTTACTTCAAATTGG
>NZIX01000084.1 GCA_002691785.1 Fidelibacterota bacterium
TTCCTTTTTGTATACATGCCCGACCAATTGACTCTTCATCATATCTTGACTTTGAACCCATTGGAGTATTAATAACCAAGTTAATTTCATTATTTTTGATACCATCAACTACGTTAGGTCTCCCCTCTTCAACTTTTAGTATTGATGAAATAGTGAGACCGTTTCTTCTTAAAGCTTTTGAGGTTCCACTAGTACCAATTAAATCAAAACCCATTTCCATTAAATCTCTGGCAATTGGAATGATATTCATCTTATCTGAATCATTTACAGAAATAAAAATAGCTCCTTTTTTAGGGAGCTTATTTCCAGCGCTTATAGAAGCTCTNAGGAAAGAGTCNCCAAGAGATTTNGATATTCCCATTACTTCTCCNGTTGATTTCATTTCNGGACTAAGAAAAATAGATTCTAACGGAAATTTATTNAAAGGTAAAACAGCNTCCTTNACAGCNACATGNTTTAAACTATCCCACTGATTNANTTTGAAATCTTTTAGNTTTGCACCCACCGTTAATTGAGNGGCTATTCTNGCTAAGGGAACGTTTGTAGCTTTACTTACAAAAGGAACTGTTCTACTCGCTCTAGGGTTTACTTCTAAAACGTATATTTCTTCATTCTTATAGGCAAATTGTAAATTAATTAATCCGATAACTTTCAGTTCCAGAGCCAGTCTTTTTGTTATCTCTATAATCTTTTCTAAAGCTTCTGGTTTTATTTGATAGGGTGGAAGAACACATGCAGAATCACCTGAATGGATACCGGCTTCTTCAATGTGCTGCATTACAGCTCCGATATGAACGGTTTCACCATCAGATAAAGCATCTACATCAAATTCAAAAGCGTTCTCTAAAAATTGATCAATTAATATGGGGTGCCCCTTTGTTACATCTGCAGATCTAGAAACATAATCAATAAGCTGTCTCTTAGAATATACAATTTCCATTGCTCTTCCACCTAAAACATAACTTGGTCGAGCTAAAACAGGGAACCCAACCTTTTCAGCTATTTGAATAACTTCATCTAGAGTTTGACCCGTTCCATATTTTGGGCATAAAATATTTAGATTTTTTAATACTTTACCAAATTTTTTTCTATCTTCTGCTAAATCTATATCATCTGGAGATGTTCCAATTATAGGAGCACCTGATTTTTGAAGTTGTCTGGCAATTTTTAAAGGTGTTTGGCCTCCAAATTGAACAAGTATGCCACTAGGTTTTTCAAAGTCAACAATATTCATGACATCTTCATAAGTGACTGGTTCAAAATACAATCTATCAACTAGATCAAAATCAGTGCTCACTGTTTCAGGATTACAATTAATCATAATAGTTTTAAAACCTTGCTCTTTCAGACCAAAGACTGCTTGCACGCAACAATAATCAAATTCAATTCCTTGTCCAATTCTATTTGGGCCACCACCTAAGATAATTATTTTTTCCCCCTCCAAGGGTCTGATTTCATTTTCTTGTTCATAAGTGGAATAACAATATGGTGTTTTTGCACTAAACTCGGCAGCGCATGTATCAACGATCTTAAAAGANGGNAGTATTTTTTTTAATTTTCTTTCNACTCTTACCTCCTCTTCACTTTTATTATGTAAAGAGGCTATTTGAATATCNCTATATCCATTTTTTTTTAATTCTCTAATTTCATTGTTAACGGTCATTTTTGATATTTTTTCAATATAAAATAGAAACCATGGGTCTATCCCAGTCACTTTATTAATTCTTTCTATAGAAATATTTTGAATAAAAGCTTCTCTAATTTTTAATAATCTAAAACACGTACCATAGCGTAGTGCTGACATATCTAATTTTTTTATTCTACTTAANTCCGGATCATTTTTTNAGTCTATNCTNTGTTCAAGGCCATTTAAACCAACCTCNAAAGATCGAAAAGCTTTTTGTATTGATTCTGTAAACGTTCTTCCTATAGCCATAACTTCTCCAACGCTCTGCATCTGCACTCCAAGATGACCAGATGCCGTTGGGAACTTTTCAAAATCAAATCTTGGGACTTTAGTTACGACATAATCAATTGTTGGCTCAAATGCTGCTAAAGTCTCACCTGTGATATCATTTTTTAACTCATCTAATGTAAAACCAACTGCTAATTTTGCGGCAATCTTTGCGATAGGAAACCCGGTTGCTTTTGATGCTAAAGCAGAAGATCGACTGACTCTTGGATTCATCTCAATAATAATACACCTACCATTTTTTGGATTGACTGCAAATTGTACGTTTGACCCTCCTGTTTCAACTCCAATTTTTCTTAAACACCTTATAGACCAATTTCGCATTTTTTGAAACTCTTTATCACTCAGAGTCATAGAAGGAGCTATCGTTATTGAATCTCCTGTGTGAATCCCCATTGGGTCTAAATTTTCAATAGAACAAACTATAATAACATTNTCATTAGTATCTCTAATTACTTCTAATTCATATTCTTTCCATCCTAATAGAGATTCTTCCATTAAGACTTCATTAGTTGGGCTTGCGTTTAACCCTTTATCTATTAGATCTTCAAATTCATCATAATTATATGCAACAGAACCACCCGTTCCACCCATTGTAAAAGAAGGCCTTATTATAATAGGGAAAGACATAGATTTTAGTAGCTTATTTGCCTCTTGCATTGAATGAACAAACCCCCCATTTGCAGTATCTATTCCAATAGAATCCATTTCATTTTTAAATCGTTCTCTATCTTCTGCTTTCTCAATTGCATCTACTTGAGCTCCAATAAGCGTTACATTATACTCTTGCAATACCTTTTTGTTGTATAACTCTATAGCAAGATTTAAAGCTGTTTGTCCTCCAACTGTTGGTAAAATTGCATCTGGCTTTTCTTTTTTTATTATTGCTTTCACNTATTCAAAGGTAATTGGTTCAATATAGGTTGCATCTGCTAAGTCAGGATCTGTCATTATTGTGGCAGGATTAGAATTAATTAAAATAACCCTATATCCTTCTTCTTTTAGGGCTTTTGTTGCTTGGGTACCTGAATAGTCAAATTCACAAGCCTGTCCAATAATGATCGGACCTGCTCCAATTATTAAAATTGATTGAAAATCAGTTCTCTTTGGCATCTTTCATTAATTTTATGAATTTCTCAAAAACATATCTACTATCATGAGGCCCTGGACTTGATTCAGGGTGATATTGTACTGAAAATGCNGGGTAAGATAAACAGTTAATNCCAGCACAAGTATTATCATTCAAATTTATATGAGTAGCTACCGTATTTTCAGGNAATGAACTTAAATCTATAGCAAAACCATGATTTTGGCTTGTAATTTCAACAGAACCTGTTTGTAAATTTTTCACAGGATGGTTTATTCCTCGGTGTCCAAACTTTAATTTATAAGTCTTGGCCCCCATTGAGAGAGCAAGAATTTGATGACCTAAACAAATACCAAATATTGGAAAAACACCTAAAAGAGACTTAACTAACTTTACTGCATAATCAACAGCTGCGGGGTCACCTGGACCATTTGATAAAAATATTCCATCTGGTTTATTTTCCATTAATTCCTTAAATGTAATATTTGCAGGGAAAATTGTTAGTTCACATCCATATTTTTTTAAAATACGTAAAATATTATGTTTCACCCCAAAATCAATTACCGCAACTTTGTACTTAAATTGCTTTTTAGCCCAACAATACTTTTGCGTTACTGAGACTTTTTTTACTAAATCTAATCCTTCCATTTTTGGGTAATTACTTAATACTTTCTTCATATTGCTAATACTTTGATCAGAAGAAAATATAATTCCATTCATAGACCCATTTTTACGCAAGTGGATGGTGAGTGCCCTTGTATCAATATCTTTAATCCCTACTATATTTTGACCTTTAAGATATTGCCCTATTGACTCTGTTGATCTCCAGTTTGAGGGAATAATTGTTTCTTCTTTGATAATAAAACCTGAAACTTGAATTTTCGAAGATTCAACATCATCCTTATTTATTCCATAGTTTCCTATGTGCGGGCTTGTCATTGCTACTATTTGAGAGTAATATGATGGGTCTGTAAGGATTTCTTGATACCCCGTCATTCCAGTATTAAAACAAACCTCTCCAATTGATTGACCAACTGCACCAAAAGAAAGACCTTCAAAGATTCTTCCATCATCTAGTAAAAGGCTGGCTTTTTTCATATACTTTTAAATATGCCTGTAGACAAAATAATATAGCAATTATACTTCAAGAAGATTTAAAATGGATTATTTAAAAGTATTAATTGACTGCGAATAAATATAGTCAAAATTTCAAAGAATCTATTTTAATAAAACAAGAACTTTACAATTGGTTAAAACTCCAAATTTTTTTTCTATATCTCTAATTTGTTCAGAATCAGAATTCGAAATCATTAAGTTGACATTATCATCACTACTAACGGCTTCAATAAGGAAAGGATTATTACCGACTCTCCGCTTAACATTTGCATCTTCCATTGTGTGAGCATAACCCATCGGACCACGATTTACAGATCTGGAACGAGTATAATGCCTCGGGCCATAAACTAATTTACTATTTTCATTGAAAACCTTAGGAACCATTGCTGGAATATGATAAATGTTACGTGCATCNATAACTATTCCTGTTGTTCTTTCACTTGTTGGAGTAGATGCTCTAGTCATTAAATAAGTTGACTGTGCTAAACTTTCATTCATATACCCATTAGCATCCGTTAGAATTTCAGCAAGACCTGACATTTTTACAGCTAATGCTATAGCAACTTCATTTTTTTCTAGATATTCTATCTCTCCTTGTTGAAAAGCGCTCCCTATTAATGAAGTGACTCTATTCTCAATTAGTCGATCACTTAACATGATTTCGCCAACAGTCCGACTATCGAAATTAACTAATTTTATTAAATCTAATAAGTTTTCTCGAGCATGAGATCTCGCTTCACTTTTAGAAAACTTTAAATTCTTTTCAATTATTTGAAACTCATCTTGATTATTGCTTTTCTGTAAAATACTTGCAGAGCCTCTAGAGACAATGATACGGTTTGCATAATCAATGAAGCCCTCTTCGGTTCGAATTACTGAAGACCTAGGAGAATCAAAAGAGAAAGCATTGCCAAATAAAAGTAAAGCTAGTATTACATACAGCAATATATTGTTTTTTATTTTCACACCATAAAATAACTATTTTATAACGCGAATTGCAACTAAACAGAATAAAAAAAATAATTAATAAATTATGCCATCTTAATTATATTTAAATTTTAAAAGAGCTATTTAATCAATATAAACCTACATCTTGCCAAAAAAATTTAAATTTATAAATTTCATAATTATTATTCCTTTTTTATTTCAAAACATAAATGGTCAAAATATTCAACTTAACGAGGACCAATTAAAAACCATTCTACTGATTTATTTTTCTGATAGCAAAATGCCTAATTTATTAGGTCATCAATTTTTCAAATCAAAAAAAGGAACAGCAGTTCAGCTAGATATTGAAATTGTTAAAGAAAATTTAAATGATACTGTTTATTTATGTTTTGAAACTTTAAATAAGCTTTCAAAGGTCTCTAATAAGCCCTTTAATCAACTTTTTGTTATATTTCATTTTAAAAATAATGATTTACCTATTGTAATAAACGCAGATAATAATTGTTTAAATAAGTTTTTTAATAGTACAATTGTAGANAAATCCGATTGGAAAAATAATTGTTTAGATATTGGAANCCTTTAAACTTTATNAANGTNAGAGGTAAAACTTAAATAAATGAAAGACCTAATTGAAAATTTACAAGAATTTGCTAAATTGGATTTTCCTGTTCACAAAGTCAATAGCTATTTATTACAATATCAATTGCATGAAAAAGATAAAATTAAATATTGTCATTTTAGTGAAAAAAATTACACTAGAAATTTAGTATATAGAAATAATGATTTTGAGANTCTCTTTTTATGTTGGGGGCCTAAGCAAATAGCTCCTGTTCATGGTCATGAAGGTGAAAAATGTTGGGCAAAGGTAGAAAATGGAAAATTACAATTCTGTAACTATAACCTTTTATCAAAAAAACCTTTAAAGTTAAAGAGCGAAAAAAGTACTATTGGTGAAGCTGGATATTTGGATGGCCCAGCAGAAATTCATTCTGTAGAAAATATTTTCAANGAAAATGCAATTAGTCTACANATCTATGCTAAACCTTATGANGCTTGTGATATTTTTAATTTCAATACAGGGTCTATTGATAGAGTTAATCTAAGATATCATAGTAANTTTGGAGAACTCTGCTGAAAGCTTTATCATTATTGTTACTTCTAAATTTACAGATAGATAAAGAAGTANGAGATGATAACCCTNCACTTTTCACAAACCAAAGACTCTATCATGCTGCCCCAAGTCCATTATTTAAAGATAGAAACCATATTTTAAACTTTATAACAGATATTCCAACAGATTCTGTTCTATCTGCAACCTTGTTTTTTAAAACGGATTTTATGGGTTATTTCAGAGAGTTTAATTTAAAAGGCCAGTTTGGACATTATCAGTTTTTATACGATCATAATATATACCCCGGAACTCACCTACAATATTACTTTATAATTAAAACAGAACAGGGAATTCATGGAACACCNCTCAATCAAAAAGGAGAGCTCATACCAACCAATAAACTANTAATNGATCCAATNGANTACTTCAAACAACAATCGAGACTAAANAAATGAACATCGAGTCTCGAATTATTAAAATTCGAAAAGCNATTGAAGAACATAATCATAATTACTATGTNTTAGATAACCCTATTATTTCTGATGGTGAATATGACNTNCTCCTAAAAGAGCTNGGNTCTCTTGAGTCAAAAAACCCAAATTTAATAGTAAACGTATCTCCTACTCANAGAGTTGGATCAAGCCCTATATCTGAATTTCAAAAAGTAGATCATAGAACTCCNATGTTATCNTTAGCAAATGCTATGAATGAAANTGAATTAAANGCTTTTGATATANGATTAAGAAAAGAATTAGACTTAGAAAGNCTNCAATATATNGGAGAACCAAAACTTGATGGCTTAGGGGTTGANCTAGTTTATGAAAAANGAACTTTTGTNCATGGTTTAACTAGAGGTGATGGNTTTACTGGAGAAGATGTNACTCATAANTTAANAACATTAANNTCNATNCCATTAGTNTTACGTGAATCAGANACNCCAATTCCTAATCTTTTAGAAGTTAGAGGTGAAGTTTTTATTTTAAANGANAANTTTAAAAAATTAAACNAAAGACNAGAAGAAANGNAAAAANCTCTNTTTGCTAATCCNNGAAATGCNGCAGCNGGAAGNCTTCGCCAACTTAANCCTAAAATCACAGCAAAAAGACCTTTATCCATATTNTTTTATGAAGCTGGATTTATNGANGNNCTNAAATTTGATAACCATTTNAATTTTTTAAAGTGNATACAANNCTGGGGNCTACCTGTAAACCCTCTTATAAAAANATTAAATAACGCAAATGANATNATTAAATATCATAAAANNTTAGANCNNAAACGTAATAAAATTNCTTACGAAATTGACGGAACTGTTTTCAAAGTTAATAATTATCTAAAACGTCAAACTTTAGGAAACAGGAGTCGTTCTCCTAGATGGGCTATTGCCGGTAAATTTAAACCTCAACANGCAACAACTATAATAAATGNTATTAAAATTCAAGTTGGTAGAACGGGNGCTTTAACACCNGTTGCAAAACTAAACCCTACATTAGTTAGTGGAGTAACTGTTACAAACGCAACTCTACATAATCAAGATGAAATTAATCGAAAAGATATTCGAATAGGNGATACTGTATTAATTGAGAGNGCNGGAGATGTCATCCCAAAANTTGTNAAAGTCATAATAGAAAGACGNCCTAAANACNCTAAACCCTTTATAATTAAACCAATCTGCCCTTCGTGCGAGCANNTAATTAAACCTTNAGAAAATGAAGCTGTTNTNCGTTGCGAAAATATTTTATGTCCTGCACAAGTAAAAGAGAAAATTCAACACTTNTGCTCAAAACTCGCAATGAATATTGATGGNTTAGGTGAAAANATAGTAAATCAACTTGTAGACANAGANATTATTCAATCCTTTGATCAAATCTATACACTTTCAAAAGACCAATTAATTGNCCTAGAAAAGTTTGGTGATAAATCTGCAGAGAATCTCTTAAATGCAATAAAAAATTCGAAGNATCCTTCANTNTCTAGATTTATATACTCCCTTGGAATACGAAATGTAGGAGAACANACNTCTAAAGTTTTAGTAAANTACTTTAAAAACGATCTAGATAAATTNAAAGAAGCANACTTTGANACTTTAATCNCTATTGATGAAATAGGNCCTACTGTNGCAAAATCTATNATTAATTTTTGGTCAAAAGATATTAATAATNTNGTCGTNAAAAACTGCTTAAATAATGGAATTAAATTTAAAGTCAATGAAAGCAGTTTTACTCCAAAACTTGCTGGGTTTACCTTTGTATTTACAGGTACTATGAAAATACTTAAACGTAAAACTGCTAAAGAAAATGCTGAAAAACATGGGGCTCGAGTTTCAAACTCCATTAGTAGCAAAACAAATTATCTTGTTGTAGGAAGTTCTCCTGGTTCTAAACTAGAAAAAGCTAAAAAGCTTAATGTCTCTATTATAGATGAAAATGAATTTATAAAATTTATTGATGACGTATAGTTTTTATAAAATATACTCTGGTGTACTATTTGAGGTTTCTAGTTAAATTTTAATCATGAAAATGATGAAAATTGAATATGTGGTTGAAGACATAATTCTCTTAGTTCTGGAAAATTATGAGCCCTTGAAAAAAATAGGAATATCAAAAGATAAAATATTTGTAAAAGTCAAAGGTTATGATGAAAATGGAATATGGATTTATCACCCCTCTTTTGAAGTCCCAAATAATAGATCTAAAACAAAGGTTAAAACTCAAAAACTAAAAGCGTCTATTCTCATTCCTTGGGCATTTATTGTATCTATTGTTCATTTCCCAGGTGCTGAAGGCTACGATTATCCAAGTCCATTTGACCAAATTATCGGCTTTAAGTAGTTACTATGAAAGAAAATGCTATTGAAATTTCAGGATTAAAAAAATCCTACGGCAATACTGTGGCCTTGCAAAAAGTTAACCTTTCTATTAAGAAGGGTGAATTTTTTGGATTACTCGGTCCCAATGGAGCTGGAAAAACAACAACTATTAGTATTCTCACAGGGCTTGTTTTTAGAGATGAAGGCTCAACATTAGTCTTTGGAGAAGATACTGTAGAAAGTTTTAGATATACTCGTTCTAAAATTGGCATCGCGGCTCAAGAACTATCCGTTGACTGGTTCTTTTCTATTGAAAAACTTTTATACTTTCAAGCAGGTTACTATGGCTTATCAAAAAAAAATGCAAAAAAAAGCGTAAACAGTCTATTAGAACGATTAGGGCTAGACAAAAAAAGAAACTCTAGACTAAGACAGTTGTCTGGAGGAATGAAAAGGCGATTTCAATTAGCCAAAGCCTTAGTCCATGATCCTGATATAATAATTCTTGATGAGCCAACGGCTGGGGTAGATGTTGAACTAAGGAGAAGTCTTTGGAAATATTTGAATGAATTACATTCCGAAGGAAAAACAATTTTACTTACTACTCATTATATTGAAGAAGCTGAACAGTTATGTGAAAATATTGCAATAATTGATGAAGGAAAAATTTTAAAAAAAGGATCACCAAAAGAACTAACTCAAGAACTTGGATCTTCTGGCATTACTATTAAAATTGGTGATGTCAGAAATAAATTTGACTCCTTTTTAAGTGATTATTCATATACCTTCAATGATAACAGGCTTCACTTTTCAGTAAAAAACCCTGACGTTGCAATGCCTGATATAATACAAAAATTATCTGAGAATAACATTAAAATACAAAGTGTTGAATCTAATTCTTCTTCTTTAGAAGATGTGTTTTTAGACCTAACAGGTAAAGGAATTGACGAATGAATTGGGTTGGCCTTAATACTTTAATTATAAGAGAAGTAGGACGATTTTTTTCAGTCTACAGACAGACAGTTCTTCCAGGTCTTATATCTTCGGCTCTATATATATTAATTTTTGGCTTTACTCTTGAACAGAGAATTTCAGAGATTGATGGTGTTTCTTATACTTGGTTTATTTTACCTGGGTTAATTATGATGAA
>NZIX01000085.1 GCA_002691785.1 Fidelibacterota bacterium
GATGATAATGGACTTAGGTTACCCCCTAAAATAGCACCAATTCAAATAGTACTTATTCCAATTTTTAAAAGCAATGATCAGAAAAAAGCTATTAGAAGTTATATATCGCCAATAGTAAAATCTCTTAAAGAAAATAAAATTCGTTTTTATGAAGATTGGACAGATAGTTCACCAGGCTATAAGTTTAATCTATGGGAATTAAAAGGTGTTCCAATAAGATTAGAGGTCGGCCCTAAAGACATTAATAAAAATAACGTAGTTTTTGCTAGAAGAGACACTGGAGAAAAAACTTTTATATCAAAAAAAGATGTATTATCTGAAGCTTCAAAATTACTCAATGAAATACAAAAAAGTTTATTTCAACAAGCAAAAAAATTTCGAGATGATAACACGTACGATGTCTCAAATTATGAAGATTTAAAAAAAATTATCAAAAAAGGAGGTTTTGTTCGTTGTGGATGGGATGGATCCATAAAAACGGAATCAATTATCAAACAAGAAACAAAAGCTACGATTAGATGTATACTCCGAAATCAAAATATATCTGATAAAAAATGTGTTTACTCAGGACTGAAAGCAAAGTATAACGTTATTATCGCAAAGGCATATTAATAGATTGTTAATAAACAGTTCTGTAATAGTTTTAAAATCTTTTCAGTATAGTGATCATTCAATAATTGCAAGATGCTTTTCAAAAGATAGAGGGAAAATTAGTTTTATTATCAAAGGCGCATACTCGAAAAAATCCTCAAAGTCTGCCCAATTTCAACCGTTAAACTATTTAGATGTTGTTTATAGATATAACCCAAACCGAGAGTTGCAAATTTTAAACAAAGTAAATTTTAAAGAGTCATGGATGAATATATTAAAAGATATAAGAGCAATTACCCTTTCGATGACCCTTTTAGAGATTACAGAAAAAACGTTATCTTATGAAGATCCACATCCTAATCTATTTAAATCATTATTAAATGTTATAAGGGCTTTTAATAATAAGCAATCAGATCCAAATATTTTATTTTGGTTTTATGAATGTTCGTTATTATCAGATATGGGTTTTCACCCAGATTTAAAAAAAAACGATTTTCCAGGTATTANAATAGTNGATCCTAACTCTGCGCCGAATAGTGGAATTATTTTNGCTAGNTTATTATCAAAAAANATTGAAGATCTTCCCACTGAAAATATAACTTCAAAAGATCGAAAAGTTATAGGTGATTACNTATGGGGTTTACTTACTTATCACTTTGAAGATTTATTGAAAATAAAATCAATGAAAGTNACTCGNAAAATATTAAACGATATAAAACTTTTGAATTAATTAATTTANNTAAATTATATTTAAATAANNATGAAGTATCAATTTCAATCAAATCAGGGTCAGTT
This sequence comes from Fidelibacterota bacterium, assembly GCA_002691785.1. Lineage (GTDB taxonomy): Bacteria > Fidelibacterota > Marinisomatia > Marinisomatales > UBA1611. The sequence continues at coordinate 1,387 of NZIX01000085.1, forward strand.
TTCTTATAANCCNNGNCTNTTTACAGATGCNATTAGACTTTTAGTCTCAATTAATTTTNTCATTTTNATTTTNCAATCAATTTCNTCATCAGAAAACTTGTTTTTCCCTCTATTTGGGTTAGTGCCTAAACTAGTTTGGTCAGAGCTAATGCTCTGGCAACCTCTTACCTATATGTTTTTACACGGAGGAGTTTGGCATGTTTTAATAAATATGTTTGTATTGTGGATGTTTGGAAGTGAGTTAGAGCGATTATGGGGAAAAAATAGATTTATTAAATTTTACTTTTTTACAGGAATTGGTGCTGGGCTAGTAACAATGATTTTTAGTTATAATTCAATGATACCAATNGTGGGTGCCAGTGGGGCGGTTTATGGAATTTTATTAGCTTATGGATTTATTTATCCAAATCGAAAAGTTTATNTGTATGGAATTATTCCAATAAAGTCAATCTGGTTTGTTATTGCCGTTGGTCTTTTAGCTTTTATATCATCTATTAATAACAGTTCAAATATTAGTCATTTAACACATCTTTCAGGAATGGTTGTTGCATATTTGATATTGAAAAACCCATTCGAACTAAAAACCATTTGGTTTTCAATTCAAAAAAAGTTTNTTGAAAATAAACTGAAAAAAGAAACCAAAGAAAGATATAAAAGAAAGAAAATAGAATTAGATTTAAATTTTATTTTAGATAAAATTAATAGAGAAGGGTATGATAGCCTAACAAAAGAAGAACAAAATCAATTATATAAAAGTAGTAAAGCTCTTTCTTTAAATAAAAGAAAAGACTAATGAGTTTTATTTAGAGATTACTTTATATACCCGCTCACCTGGCTTAGCCATTCGGTACTTTTCTCTTGCAAGTTTCTCGATATACATTAAATCATTTTCTAAGCGTTTTTTTTCTGAAATTAAAACTTCACGTTCTTTTCTGAGTTCACTGATGTGCTTTTGTATGGAGCTTTTTTCCTTTTTTAATTTATATAATTGAAATAAACCATGATCTCCAAAGACAAAAATTATTGTCAGTGTAAAAACAATCAGAGTTATTACACCATAGATAAATCTTTTTTGTGTTTCAGCTAAATTTTGAGATTTAATAATTTTATTTTTTCTTTCCATGTAAAAAAACTTTATGTTATTTTACCAAGAACTTTCTTTGTTGCTAGTTTGGCTGAGGATCCAAGTTCTTCTTCAATTCTTAAAAGTTGATTATATTTACAAATTCTATCTGTTCTTGAAGCCGATCCTGTTTTAATTTGCCCCATTCCCATTGCAACTGAAAGATCTGAAATAGTAGTGTCTTCAGTTTCTCCTGATCTATGTGAAATTATAGCGCCAAATCCTGCATTCTTTGCCATCTCAACAGCATCTATGGTTTCAGTTAAGGTCCCAATCTGATTTAATTTTATTAAAATAGAATTCATGCTTTTACTATCAATTGCTTTCTGTAGTCTCTTTTTATTGGTAACTGTCAAGTCATCTCCAACAATTTGAATGCTATGGCCTATTTCTTTAGTAAGCTTTTGCCATCCAGCCCAGTCATTTTCATCGAGACCGTCTTCGATAGAAATAATAGGAAATTTTTTGATAAGGCTTTTATAGTAATCAGTCATTTCAATGGAACTAAGTGTTCTCTTTTCTGATTTTAAACTATAGTTTCCATCAGAAAAAAGCTCACTAGCAGCAACATCAAGAGCTATAAAGATATCTTCTCCTGGTTTATAATTAGCTTTTTCAATTGCAACCATAATTAATTCTAAAGCTTGATCATTTGAAGAAAGATTGGGCGCAAACCCACCTTCATCCCCAACAGAAGTGTTTAACCCTTTTTGTTTTAATACTGATTTTAGATGATGAAAAANTTCTGTTCCCATTTGCAATGCTTCAGAAAAAGAGGATGCTCCGAATGGGAAAACCATAAACTCTTGAATGTCTAAAGTATTATCAGCATGACTACCTCCATTTAAAATATTCATCATTGGGANAGGAAGAGTTATTTCATTTTTAGTATTTAAATATCTGAACAAAGGTATATTTGAGAATTTAGCACCAGCATGAGCTGAAGCTAAGGAGACTCCAAGCATAGCATTTGCACCTAACTTACTTTTATTTTCAGTCCCATCCAGTTCAATCATAATTTGATCAATCTTTTCTTGTTCTAAAACATCGATTCCTCTAAGGTTCTTTGAGATTATATTATTTACATTTTTAACAGCTTTTAAGACCCCCTTTCCATTAAATCGGGAAAAATCATTATCTCGAAGTTCATTGGCTTCATGTTCTCCAGTAGAGGCACCAGAAGGTACTGATGCTCTGGCCATAAGATTATTNTTTAATGTTAAATCAACTTCAACGGTTGGGTTACCACGTGAATCTAGGATCTCACGAGCATGAATTTTTTCAATAGCAGAATTCAATGATTACTCCTTTAACTTAAATGAAAATATTAAATTTATTTATAAGTACAACTCAGTACTTANAATTATGTTTTATATCATAAATCGATATTAAAATTTATTCAAATAATTTGTAGAATGTTCAAATTTNGTAGATATAATAAAAATGATGAAGCAGTTTGGGACAAGTTTGTTTCTGATAGTAATAATGGCACAATATTTCATTTGAGAAAATTTTTAAATTATCATTCTAAGGATAAATTTGTTGATCATAGTATTCTAATCATTAAAAATAAGAAACTGTTTTCAGTTTTCCCAGCAGCAGAGAGAGTTGTTTCAAATCAGAAACTTTTAGTTTCACATCCNGGGAGTTCTGTAGGTTCATTTGTTATCCCAGAAAATCTCTCGATAGCAAATTCAATTGAACTAGTGAGCCAAATAAAAAACTATGCTAAAGAGTCTGGTTTTAATGGTATTCAAATTACATTACCTCCAAATCTTTATCAAAAAAGACTTTCTAACTATATGGATTTTGCTTTTTTTAGAGGAGGTTTTATCTATAAAAAAAGAGAGATAACAAGTATTCTATTTTTAGAAAAAAACATAGAAACCACTTTAAAAAAATTTCGTCCATCTCATAGAAGAGCAGTAAAAATAGCACAGAGTAAAGGTGTTATAGTTCGTGAATCTGAAAAATATGATGAATATTATAAAATTTTACAAAAAAACCTTAGTAAACGACACGGGGTAAACCCNACTCATACTCTAAGAGAATTAAAAAAACTAAAAAGAATCTTTAAAGATAAGATTAAATTATTTTCAGCATTTATTGATGGGAAAATGATTGCTGGAATCGTCAACTTTATAATTAATGAACAAGTGGTATTAGCCTTTTATATTAGCCATGACGAACTTTATAATCAGTATAGGCCTCTTAACATATTATTTTACGAGGTCTTCTCTTGGGCAATAGAATCAAAATATAAAGTATATGATTTTGGAATATTTACGGTTAATGAAAAACCTAATATGGGGTTAGGTAGGTTTAAGGAAAACTTTGGGGCAAGCGGTATTTTTAGAGATACAATTGAATTAAAACTTAATAAATAATGTCAATAAAATCTTTAGGAAAAGAGTCATTAATCTATGGGTTTGGTCATGTAATGGCTAGGATGGTAACATTTCTACTGCTGCCTTTGTATACTCATTATTTTTCTCCGGATCAATATGGNATAATTTCATTATCTTACGCTTTCATAGGGTTTGCTTTAATTGTATACCGTTATGGAATGGATACGGCATTAATGAAGTATGCTGTCCAAGAGACAGGGTTAGAAAGGAAAAAGCATATTACAGTAGTATTAATTTCACAGTTGATAACAAGTTTAATCTTCTCATTGATATTATATAGTTCAAGAAAATACTTTGCATTATATATTATTGGTCTAGATAAACCTGAATGGATTACATTTCTGTCTATTATTTTATTTTTAGACTCATTATGGAACTTACCTCTTTTGATTCTTCGTTCAGAAAATAAAGCGATTCCTTTTATTAGTTTTAGTTTATTTAATGTATTATCAACAATGTTATTAAATATTTACTTCGTTGTTAAAATGGGATATGGAGTTGAAGGCGTTTTTCTTTCAAACATAATTTCATCATTAATAGTGTTGTTTTTTTCTTTACCAATTATTTATAAAAATTTAAGCATAAAAGTCTTTGAATTTAAAATCCTGAAAAAGGTTTTACACTTTGGACTTCCCTTTTTACCCGCAGGGTTTTTTACAATGATAATGGAACTTTCTGATCGTTACCTAGTCGGGTTAATGATGGGCATAGAAGATGTTGGATTATATTCCGCAGGTAAAAAACTAGGGATGTTAGGTCTAACAGTCGTTATGGGTTTTAATATGGGGTGGACTCCTTATTTCTTAAAGAGAGGTCAATCTAATGGAGCAAAAAGAGAATTTTCAAACATTGCAACATTTTTTATTGGAGGGTTGGGTTTTACATGCTTGTTAATGATTTTATGGTTACCTGAAATAATGCGATTTTCACTTTTTGGGAAATCATTAATAGGTAAAGAGTTTTGGGGGTGTGAGAAAATTGTTAACTCCATATTATTAGGTTATTTCTTTTTTGGGTGTTACTTAATTCAATTACCAGGTATCTACATCAAAGAGATTACTAATTGGATACCTTTTTTTCGTATAATAGGTGCNTTAACAGTTATTATAGCATCTATATTATTAATCCCTATTTTTGGTAGTATTGGAGCTGCATATTCAATTGTGTTAGCATTTTTTTTTATGAGTTTATCAATAAATATAAAGTTAAAAAACATTTATCCAATTTCATATAATTGGAAAGGTTTTTTTCTTCCATTAATTTTTTTAATCATTGTCCAGTTTGGAGAAATAGGCAATATTTTTCGAGTTTTATTATGTTTTATTTTTCCGATTATTTGGTATTTATTTGTTTTAAGTGAAAATCAAAAAATTAAATTAAAAAGAGTTATAAAATGATTGCAATAGTATCATCATCTCATTTNCCCGATGATGAACGAATATATTANAAACAGATTTGTTCACTTTTGGATATAGGTAAAAAAATAANCTATTTTACTAAATCTATAATAAATAANAATCTATCAAAAAAAGGACTAACTCATATAAACTATAANGAAAAAATNTCTATTAATGATTTTGTAGATAAAGTTTNTATGGAAATATTTAATCAAAAAAGGATCNANCAANTTCAAATTCATGAAACNGAATTGCTNCCNTTATTAAAAATNCTTAAACAAAAAAACCAGAAAANATATACACTTTATGATGTTCATGAGGATATGGAATCTATGTANAGGACTTTTTCTAATAGAAATTTTATTNTTCGAGANTTGGCAATTATAAGAAGGCGTTTNAATGAAGAGAAAAATTTAAAGTTTGTAGATCAAATAATTTTAGCGAATGNGCCAATTCATAAATCTAAATATTCAAAATTTAAAATAAATCAAGTNGTAGTAGAGAATTTTGTTGAAACTGAATTCTTAAAANTGGATATTGTTTTTAANAAAAACCCNGACATTATTTATCATGGGCANTTAGGNCCAGAGAGAGGAATTGAAGATTTAGTGGTNGCAATAAGNAANGTCGTAAAAGAGTACGTAAAAGTTAAATTAACCTTATTAGGNANTTTTCGAACANATGACTTTCAAGAAAAAANANATAAGCTTATAAGAAATTTATCTCTAGAAGATCACATAGAAATTTTAAACCAAGTTCCTCATAGAGACGTTTGGAAAATATTAAGAAAGGCATCAATTGGAGTAATTCCTTTTAGAAAAAATCCTCTAACCAATAACTGTACTCCAACTAAATTATTTGAAATGATGGCAAGCTGTCATCAAATAGTTTCGACTAACTTACCGCCAGTAAGGTTCTTTGTTAAAGATTCAATCCATTGGGCTGAATCAGATAACCCTGATTCTTTAGGAGAAGCAATTATTGCTTCAATTGAATCTCTTAATGATAACTCTAAAATAGAAAAAAACATTGATTTAATTAAAAATAAATATAACTGGGATAAAATAAAAAGCAAGTATACAAACCTCTTCAAATGAAAATACTATATATATCTCCAGAAAATACAGTTGGGACTTTAACTCTTTGGAAAAAAGAACATGAAAGAAGAGGGAACCTTTGTAGAACAATCACATTTTTTAAATCTCCCAAAAACTTTGAGGAAGATATTTGTTTAAATTTACCATTTAACTTTACAAAACCGAGGTTAGCAAAAATTCGAAATTTTATTTATAAACAATATCGCGGGGAAGAAGGGTACTTTAAAGCTAAGAATGGTTTTCCTCCTAAGTGGACTCCAGAAGGAGCTCTTGATAAATTGTTTTTTAAATTAAAAGATTGGTTGTGGTATCCAACTATTAAAAAAGCTATCAATGAATTTAATCTATATGATTTTGATGTCGTGCACTTTGAAAGTGGTTCAGATTTTTTAAAAAATGAATTTTTTGTAAAAAAGTTAAAAAGTAGAGAAAAAAAAATTATATGTCATTATCATGGTGAAGATTTAAGAACAAGAGGAGTAATGCCAACAATAGATGCTCTTTCAGATTTAAACCTAACTAATGAGGTTGACTTATTAGATAAGCATCCTAAAATTAAATATTTATTTTTACCCTATGAAACTTCNNTTTTCAAAAAGAGANCTTTATCAAAAAAAGTATTGCGTGTATCTCATGCGCCTACAAATAGGTTCTACAAAGGATCAGATTATATAATTAAAACTTGTAAAAAATTAGAAAATGAAAACTTAATAAATTTTGATTTAATTGAAGANGTGACTCATGAAGANGCGATAAAAAGAAAAAAAAAATGTGATATTTTTATAGACCAAATTGGAGATAAAGGCGGGTGGGGATATGGAATGAACTCGGTAGAGTCATTATCAATGGGTATTTGTACATTAACTCAAATAAACAAAAAATATCAATCTTTTATCCCAGATAATCCATTTATAAATATTAACAAAAACAATCTAGAAAAACTTTTAAGAGAATTAATTGAAAATAGAAAAAAACTATCTCTGATAAGCAACAAATCAAAAAAATGGGTTGAAAAAAATCATGATATTAAAATGGTTTCAAAGACNCTATATGAATATTATAAATCTATTGGTTTAAATTTTTGAAACAGAAAGTATATAGTCAGGTATATCTAACTTTATCTAATATAGTAGGCTGTTTAGTCTCTCCATACTTTTTATTTTTTAATTTATTTCGAAAAAAGTACTCATTAAAAAAAATTAAGGTGNAAAAAATTTTAATTTTAGAATACCATAGAATAGGTGATGTTTTGATAATCCTTCCAATTATAAAATCAATAAGAANAGGNTATCCAAAATCTAAAATTGTACTCATCTGNTGTGAAGAATCATATGATCTAATAGATCATTTTAATGTGGTTGATAAAATTATACCGGTAAAAATGCCATGGACTGATTGGGATTTTTCTTTAAAAAAATGGATTAAAGTGTTTGATTTGATAAAAGAATTAAGATTCGAAAAGGCTGATTTAGCGATTGATTTTAAAGGTGATTTTAGAAATAACTGGTTTTTATGGAACTTGAAGGCNAAGGTNAGTATGGGGTTTTCACCAACTGGAGGGAGTTATTTTTTAACTAANTCATTTAAATTCAGTCATANATTACACCAAAGGTCAAGNGCAGAGNTTATAGCATNAAAAGCAGGATGTGGTGTTTTAGAGAAAANAAAAAAAAATAAAATCAATTTAAATGGACATATAGTTTTGCATCCAGGGTCTTCTGACTANAGGAGGTCTTGGACAGAAAANAANTGGATTAAATTAGTATACCTTCTTANAAAAAATTTTAAGGTTACAGTTATTAAAACACCAGACTCATTTAAGTTAATTAACATAATAAAAAAAAATAATTATAATGTAAATATTTTTAGTGGGGNCCTTGTTGAATTCAAGATGTGGTTAAAAGATCAAATATTGTTGATAGGGGTTGATTCTATGGCTGGGCACCTTGCAGCGGAACTAGGGGTACCCACTTTATCTATTTTTGGTTCTCAAAATCCAGATTTAACTCGCCCGCTTGGGAACTTTTCAGTTATTGTTAATCCTGATAAAGAGTGCAAACATAAAAAAAAACACTGGAGGCTCTGTGCTAATTGTATGGATGAAATAGATGAAGAGGTTGTTTATAATTCAGTGGTAAAACTAATTAAAAAAGTAAAAAAGTCGAAAAATATAAAATAGTATCTAGTGTCCTTGCTATCTTTGGTTGTATATTTAGAGAATAAAAATAGAATAGCTTCTAAGTTAAAATCAATAAAATTCAAGATTCTCTGTCTTAAAAATTATTTATGTAGACATATAAATCTTTGATCTAAAAACCAAACCAAGGAGGTTTCGGCATGGCTGATGTAAACTCAACTGTCAAAAGTGCAGCATCTGGTATTGTTGGTGTGATAAAAGCACTTATTGTCCTATTTGTATTTGTTAATATAGTTTATTCTACAGGGTTTGATCCAATTGGTGGAATAGTAGACTTAGTAAATACATTTTTAGATGGTGGCTTTGCAGGTCTTTTAGCTTTACTAGTTTTTCTCTCTTTTCTTGCTTAATAAAACAAGATATATATTGATCATTGATCCAACAATGACAATGACAGAAAACAGGAGAAATTTATGCTAAAAGATGTATTGAAAACTGTAAACGAGTATCTAGCAACAATAACAGACTTAGTTAAAACCCTTGTCATTATAGGCATAATTGTAGAAATTATATTTCCAAATAGATTCGGAGTAATNGAAAANCTCAGAGTAATAATGGAGCAATTTGGAGATGCTGGATTTGCTGGANTACTTGCNATAATGATGCTTGTTATGTGGTACGAAAAAAAGTAAAATTATTATTTCATNTTAATACGCCTTNAAAAAAAAGGCGTATTAACCACATAAAATCTTTATTTATAAAAATAGAGCTTTACCATACCAATTAGTATGGTTTTTTTTTATATCCTTTTTGAGATTTATAAACATGGTAAATAAATTATTTCTTATTAGTGTTTTCGTTTCAACTCTATTTGGTGATATTCATGTGTTTAATAGAACAACTGGTAATGAGTTTGAATTACAAACACTAGATGTTTCGAAAATAGTATATGTTTCAATAAAGGATATTGCGAAGTCTCTAAGTTCTAAATTATATGAGAACTCTGAAAGAAAAAAATTGGTAATATATACATCTGGTAGAAAAATAAAAATATCTGGAGGTACTAGTTACATAATTATTGATGATAAATCCTATCAAATGTTTAGAGAGACTAAAGTTGAAAATGGAGATATTTTCGTTCCTGCAGATGAGTTTTTTACTTTAATTAAAAAAATAATTTTGCCAGGCTTAACATTTGACTCAAAAAGAGAGCTTTTAGAAATTGATCTTGTGCGATTTGATATTACAGGCATAAATATCGAATCAAAATCAAATGGTACAATTATTAGGCTTACAACAAAAAAACCATTTTCTGAAAGAAATATTAGCTCTTTTATAAATAAACATGGTTGGTATTATATTACAGTTGCAGATGCTGCGGTTGATACTTTAGCTATCAATACTGGATTGTCTAGAGGAATCATCAATAAAATTGAATCGGATCAAATAGGTGAGACTGCTCAAGTTGCTTTTAAGATAAGATCTAAAGTTATCAGTCATGATTGGTATCAAAGCCTTGACCCAAGTGAAATAATAATCACATTACGTACTCCTTTAGGTAAAGTTGAAGAGCACATTGATAATATTAAGGATCAATGGATGTTAAATACAGTTGTTATAGACCCAGGACATGGAGGAAAAGATCCTGGTGCGTTAGGGAAATATGGGACGAAAGAAAAAGATATTGTCTTAGATATATCAANGCGCTTAGGCCAACTTTTAGANCGAAATGGTGGGATTAAAGTTATTTATACCAGAGATGAAGACGTTTTTGTTCCATTAATGGATAGAACCAAAATAGCAAATGAAAGTAATGGTAAAATCTTTTTAAGTATTCATGCTAATGCTCACAGCAATAGAAATATTCAAGGTTTTGAAACCTTTTTATTAAGCCCTGGAAAAAATGAAGATGCAATAGAAGTAGCATCAAGGGAGAATTCAGTTATAAAAATGGAGGAAAAAGTTTCTCAATATGAAAACTTAACAGGAGAAAATTTAATAATGGCAACGATGGCTCAGGCGGCGTTTATGAAAGAGAGCGAGGACCTCGCATCAAATATACAAACAGAACTAGGTAAAAAATTAAAAACTCCAAATAGAGGAGTTAAGCAAGCAGGTTTTCTTGTTCTAATAGGAGCATCTATGCCAAATGTACTGGTTGAAGTTGGTTTTCTATCAAACCCATCAGAAGAAAAAAAGTTAAAACAGAGTAGTCATAAAGAAAAAATAGCAAAAGCTATTTATGAAGGTATTAAAAGGTTTAAAAATTCTCGAGAAAAAGAGCTTGAAGGGTGATGGATAATAGGCCAATTGGTGTTTTTGATTCAGGAGTAGGTGGTTTAACTGTTGTAAATGCGCTATCTAAAGTTTTACCAAAGGAGTCAATTTACTATGTTGGTGATACAGCAAGGGTTCCTTATGGAAACAAAAGTAAGTCAAGTATATTAAAGTTTTCACTACAAATTACAAAATGGCTATTAAAACAAAATTGTAAAATAATTGTAATTGCTTGCAATACTGCATCATCATTAGCTCTAAGCTATTTAAAGTCTAATTTATCAACTTCAATTATCGGAGTTATAGATCCAGCTATTAAATATGCTCAAATGAAAACTAAAAATAAGCAAATTGGAGTATTGGGAACCAGAGCAACAATAAATTCAAATATTTATTCTAATAGATTTAAAGAATTAGACCAAAAGATTTCTGTAATTAGCAAGGCATGTCCCTTATTTGTACCTTTAGTTGAAGAAGGTTTTATTTCAGGGCCTATTCCCCTATCTGTTGCTAAACATTATCTAAATGATATAAGAGAAACAGATGTTGATACACTTATATTAGGCTGTACGCATTATCCATTATTAGCAACAATTATAAGTAACGTGTTAGGTCCTTCAATAAAACTAATAGATTCAAGTTTAGCAACAGCAGATAAAGTAAAAAGTATGTTAAAAAATAATAATTTACTCGCTGATAAAAATTTATCAGAAATCAACTGTTACGTAACAGATTATACTAAAACATTTAATACAACCGTAGATCGATTTTTTAAGTCAAATATTAATTCAATAAAAAAAATAGATGTTTTCTGAATATTCTGAATTTTTAAACTATTTTTACAGCCTTAGAAGAGAAGGTGTGAAAATGGGTTTGGAACACACTCTAGAATTATCTGAAAAAATAGGTAATCCACATAAAGGTTTAAANTTTATACATATTGCTGGTACAAATGGTAAAGGCTCTTGCAGTGCATTAATAGAGAGTATCTTAAGAATATCAGGGAAAAAAGTAGGTCTTTTTACATCTCCTCATTTAATTAATTTTAACGAACGAATAAGAGTTGATGGTATTCCAATAAAAAATTTTGATATTATTTCATTTATAGAAAAAAACAAATATTTTATTGAAAACATAAAATCTACATTCTTTGAAGTATCTACCGTAATGGCTCTGGATTATTTTTCGAAAAAGAAAGTAGATGTTGCAATTATTGAAACAGGCTTAGGGGGGCGATTAGATTCTACAAATATCATAGAACCAAGCCTTTCTATAATTACTGAGATATCATTAGATCATTTAGACATTCTTGGAGATACAATTTTAAAAATTGCTGAAGAGAAATCAGGGATTATTAAAGAAAAAGCACCTGTTGTAATTTCAAGGCAATCAAAAGAANTAACAGAATTANTTTCAANAAAAGNAANAGAAAAATCTTCCTANTTGANAGAAGTANTCGAAGTTTTGAANGTTAAANTATCACAAAAAGGNACAGGCTTTANATATANAGGNGAAGATTATATCACATCCNTAATTGGANATCATCAAGCANANAATGCNTCGCTNGCTATAGAAAGNATTAATATNTATGATAGTAGNATNCAAAAGAAAGTAATAGANAAAGGATTAAAAANNGNTTTTTGGCCAGGANGANTTCAAAAAATATATAAAAATATNTTTTTTGATGTTGCTCATAATAAAACAAGNNTAAAGTCATTAATATNTACAATGAGAAACTTATTTCCTAATATGCCACTGTATGGATTATTTTGCTTAAAAGGAGATAAGGATATAGAGCTCATTGCTGAGGAGATGTCGAAAGTCTTTGACCAGCTATTTATTTGCGATGATAAAAATAAATTATTATTAAAAAAAGAAATATTATCAAAAGAATTAATTAATCATAATGTAGATAATAAAATCATTAGATCAATTGAAGTTGGTATAGATAAATTAAAGCAATTGGTGACTAAAAAGGGTGTTGGAATAGTTTTTGGAAGTCATTATATTGCAAAAGATATTCTTAGGTGTTCTGAAATATCTTTTATTAGATAAAATATTTAATGTAACTTAAGTGATTATCCACGCTCCATCGAAAATTTAAACTTTTAAATCAACAAACCATTTAATAGGCATATAAATTATATGAATCTTAACGAACTACAATCTCTGCATATACGAGAATTAACAAANCTTGCTCAAAAATTAAACTTAGANAATGATACCTCTAGACTAAATAAACAGGAATTAATTGTTAAAATTCTTGAAGAACAGGCAAAAAAAGATGGTTCATTTTCAGCTAGAGGTGTTTTAGAGGTTATGCAAGACGGGTATGGTTTCTTACGTTCTTCTAATTTTAATTATTTGCCCGGACCAGATGATATTTATGTGAGTCCTTCTCAAATTAAAAGGTTTGGATTAAAGACAGGACATTTAATATCTGGTCAGATTCGTCCACCAAAATCTAAAGAAAGGTTTTATGCTCTTCTTAAGGTCGAAACTGTCAATGACTTTCCAATCGAAAAGTTGAAAGAAATTATCTTATTTGAAAATTTTACTCCTCTTTATCCTGAGGAGAAATTAAAACTTGAAACAAATAAAGCAAGCGACCTTTCAATGAGAATAATGGANCTTATNTCTCCAATNGGTAAAGGGCAAAGAGGATTAATTGTTGCTCAACCCAAAACAGGNAAGACAATTCTATTACAAAAAATAGCAAATGCAATTTCTGAAAATCATCCTAAAACAAGGAGAATTGTNNTGTTAATTGATGAAAGACCNGAAGAGGTTACAGATATGAAACGAAATGTTAATGCTGAAGTTATAAGTTCAACTTTTGATGAGCCACCAGAACGNCATGTGTCTGTTGCTGATATGGTTTTACAAAAAGCAAAGCGAATGGTTGANTTTGGGGATGACGTAGTAATTTTACTTGANAGTATTACAAGACTTGCTAGGGCTCATAATGCTGTTATTCCTCATAGCGGCAAAATTTTATCAGGAGGTGTTGATTTTAATGCGTTAAAAAAGCCAAAACAGTTTTTTGGTGCTGCTCGTAATACTGAAGAGGGAGGTAGTTTAACTATAATTTCTACAGCATTAATTGATACTGGAAGTAGGGCAGATGAAGTCATCTTTGAAGAATTTAAAGGCACTGGAAATATGGAACTTGCCTTAGATAGAAGATTAAGTGATCGGAGAATCTACCCTTCATTTGATATTATTAAATCAGGAACTAGAAAAGAAGAACTTCTTNTGGATAGAAAAGGGTTAGGAAGAATGTGGATCCTTAGAAAGTTACTAAATGATATGAAGGTAGAAGAAGCAATGCAGTTCATTCAAGAAAGAATGATGAGAACAAAAACAAATGCTGAATTCCTTGACACAATGAGTCAATAAAAAAGCAGATTAAGAGGATATCTCTGTGGAAACTAGTATAAAATCTGTAGTTCTTAAGCTTAACACAGATAAACCAGTAAGAAAAACACCTTATCAGGTTAAAGGTGTTTTCATTCGTCATTTTAAAAATGAGCTTATCGTTCCAATGTTAAATGGCTCTAATAGACATAAATTCCTGTATCCAAGAGTTCAAGTTAAAATTTTAAATGAGCAAATTTATATTATTGGATTAAAAGAAGGTTTGATTCCAGTAATTTCAATCGCTGAAAAAGTGAAAAAGTTGGACTTTGGTAATATTACATTTGATGTTCAATCGTTTGAACTTCTTGAATCTAAAAATGACTTTATTTCTACTAAACAGGTTATTACATATAGTTTTTTAACTCCATGGATTGCTTTGAATCATATGAATCAAGGAATGTACAATAAATCAAATAGGACAGAACAACGCCTGTTTTTAAATAAATTAATTGGCCAAAACATAGTTTTTTTAGCAAATGAGCTGAACTTAAGTCTAGAAAAAAATATATACACAAAATTGGAGATCAGTGAGTTGTCACCCAAAAAAGTAGATGAAAAAAATTGGGGTTCATTTGAAGGAGGTTTCAAAACGAATTGCATTCTTCCGAACTATATCGGTTTAGGAAATGGTATTACTCGAGGATTTGGTTCTATTTATTTTGATCCAAATCATATATTGTCAAATTTAAAAAAAGAAGAACTAGGTGAACTTGAAGAGTCGGATTCATTTAAAAATGAAAAAGACTTAAAAATTGTTATTATTTCAGATGTTCCAAAGCCAAGAAGAAGAAAGAATATAAATAACAAGTCCAAGTCTTCAAAAAAAAACAAAGCAAAGTTTATAAAAAATGTAAATTCAAAAAAGAAAACAAAAAAATATTCAAAAAATCCTAATTCTTTAAATAAAAAAACAACTAGATACGCAGGTTCAAAAAATTTTAAAGATAATCCAATTGATGGTTTTAATAGAATTGAAGAAGTGAAAGATAAAGAAGAGAAAAACTTTAACACTGAAGAACACCATAAAAGACAGCATAAGTTTTGAATTATAAATTAGCCAAAAGAATAGACAAAATAAAACCCTCTTTCACTCTTCAAATGGCAACAATTGCAGCAGATATGATAAGCGAAGGCAAAGATGTAATTAATTTTTCTGTTGGAGAGCCTGATTTTAATACCCCAGAGCATATTATTAATGCTGGGAAAAAAGCAATGGATGAAGGCTATACTAAATATACTTCTGGTGCAGGAATGGTTGAACTTAGACAGGCAATATGTGATAAGCTTGAAAGAGAAAATGGGTTAATTTATTCACCCTCAGATATTTTAGTTTCTAATGGTGAAAAACAGAGCCTATATACTGCCTGCCANGCTTTATTTGGTAAGGGAGATGAAGTTATTGTTTTTAGNCCATACTGGGTTTCATTTCCAGAATTTNTCCGATTATCTGATGCAGAGCCGATTTTAGTAGAGACTATATCAAAAAAGAATTTTGAACCGGATTTTTCTGATTTAAAAACAAAAATTTCTACAAACATAAAAGGGGTTATTATAAATTCGCCTTCAAATCCGACAGGGGGTGTTTGGAGTAGTGAGTCAATTATTAAGCTATTAATAATTGCTAAAGAAGAAAATTGGTCAATTATTTCTGATGAATGTTATGAGAGGCTGACTTATGATAGAAATTTTATTAGCATAGAAAAATTAAATCGTGAACATAAAATTGGAGCTAGGGTTATTACTTGCATGAGTTTATCAAAAACTTATGCAATGACAGGTTGGAGAATTGGTTATGCAGCAGGGCCTTTGAAAATAATTAAGGCGATGNCAAAAATTCAAGGTCAAGCGACTTCTTGTGCAAATTCAATTGGTCAGAAAGCTGCTATAGCAGCGCTTAGTGGGAATCAAAGTTGTGTTGAAGAAATGAAATTTAAGTTTCTAAGAAGACGTGATTTGATTATTAAATTGTTAAATGATTTATCAGGAGTTACTTGCTCTATACCAGATGGTGCTTTTTATGTATTTCCAAGTTTTAAAGCATTTCTAAATAAGAAAGCGAATGGTAAGATATTAAAAGATACTTTTGATATTTCTCAGTATATTTTAGAGGCTGTAAGTGTAGTAACTGTTCCGGGAGATGGTTTTGGAGCTCCAGGATATATAAGGTTTTCCTATGCTACGAGTTCTGAAACTATTAAGAAGGGTATCAGGCGGGTTAAAGCAGCTCTTGATAAAATTACTTAATCTTAGGAGTTAATTATGAAAAAAGGAATTCATCCAGAAAATTATCGCTTAGTTGTTTTTAAGGATACCTCTTGTGATCATTCATTTTTGACCCGCTCTACAGTTGAAACAAATGATACAATAAAGTGGGAAGATGGAAATGAATATCCATTATGTAAAATAGAAATTTCGAACATGTCTCATCCATTCTTTACTGGTAAACAAAACTTAATTGATACTGCTGGGCGGATTGAGAAATTCAATAAAAAGTATGGCAGAAAGTAGGTAACCTAACTTAGATAGCTCCGGCACTTAGCCTCTGAACTAAGTTAAAACTGTTTTTTAATGAACAGCTTTTTATTTTAATCTATTTATTCTTTTCAAATAACCTATATGAAGAAAGTCTAACATCATGAGGGAAAAACTTGACTCTATTATTAAAAGGTATACTCTTCTATCAGAAAAAATGTCTGACCCTAAAATATATAGTGATCAAAGCAAACTAACCCCAATAGCAAAAGAACATAGTTCCTTAGAACAAATTGTAAATGTTGGTAAAAAGTATATTAGTATTAATAATCAAATTTTAGATGATAAAGATATTATAAAAGGTAATGATGAAGATTTAAAACAAATTGCCCTTGAAGAAATTAATGAATTAGAGAAAGCTCTAATAAATATAGAAGAAGAGTTAAAGATATTACTTTTACCAAAAGATCCAAATGATGATAAAAACTTAATATTAGAAATTCGAGCAGGAACAGGTGGCGATGAAGCTGCTCTTTTTGCGGCTGATCTTTACCGAATATATATTAGATATGCTGAAAGAAATAATTGGGCTCTTAAAGTATTAAATTCATCAGATACAGGAATTGGAGGAATTAAAGAAGCCATTGTTTCTATACAAGGGAAAGGTGCTTTTGGGATGCTTAAATACGAAAGCGGAGTTCATCGAGTTCAAAGAGTTCCAAAAACTGAAACTAGCGGCAGGGTTCATACTTCTGCTGCAACAGTAGCAGTTTTACCTGAAGCAGCAGATGTTGATATTGATGTAAAAGATTCAGATTTAAAAATAGACACTTATCGCGCTAGTGGAGCAGGTGGACAACACGTAAATAAAACAGAATCGGCTATTCGTATAACACATATTCCTTCAGGCCTTGTAGTGACATGTCAAGATGAATCNTCACAACATAAAAACAGGGCAGCTGCATTAAAAGTATTAAAATCTAGATTATTAGCATCTGAGGANGATAAATTAGCAAAAGAGAGGTCTGCGGAAAGAAAAATATTAGTTTCTACCGGTGATAGATCTGCTAAAATACGAACGTACAATTTTCCTCAAGGGCGTGTAACAGATCATAGAATTAATTTCACAACACATAGATTAAATGAAATATTAGATGGNGATATCTTAGANCTCATAGAAAANTTAAAAATAGCAGATCAACAAGCGCTTATGGCTGCTCAAATGGAATAATATAAAAAAATTACCCACTCCTGAATATGTCCNAACAATGGCGAATTATTGATTTGATAACATGGGCTGAAACNTATTTTAAAGATAAAGGATTTGAAAANCCCCGTAATGAAATTGAATGGCTTATTCGATCTGTTTTAAGTATNAGTNGAATTGATGTTTATCTTAATTTTGATAGATTATTATCTTTAAAAGAATTAAAAAAATTAAAATCNTTTGTAAATAGACGTTTAAAAAAAGAACCTCTTCAGTATATAACTGAATCATGTGAGTTCTATGGGCGAGAATACTTTGTCAATAATAATGTTTTAATTCCAAGGCCTGAAACTGAAACATTAATCGATTTAGCTTTAGAAAATTTAAAAGGATTAAGTTCACCAAAAATATTAGATATTGGTACAGGCTCTGGTTGTCTTGCTATAACTTTGGCAGCTGAAATTTCTAATTCAAGAGTTACAGGCATTGACATATCAAATGAAGCTATTAATGTTGCTAATATAAATAAGTCAAAAAATAAATTAAAAAATAT
This sequence comes from Fidelibacterota bacterium, assembly GCA_002691785.1. Lineage (GTDB taxonomy): Bacteria > Fidelibacterota > Marinisomatia > Marinisomatales > UBA1611. Next base: position 19,478 of record NZIX01000085.1, read on the forward strand.
ATCGTTTAAAAAGATAGATATTTTAAGACAAACTATAAAGGATCAATTTGATCTAATTATCTCTAACCCTCCGTATATTACTAAGGATGAATTAGTATCTGTAATTAAAGATGTTAAAGAATATGAACCTTTAATTGCTCTTACTGATGGAGCTGATGGTTTAACGTTTTATAGAAGATTCTTTAGTATTGCTAAACAGAGTTTAAAAAAAAATGGGAGCATGCTGTTGGAAGTTGGTATTGACACTCACCCAAAAAAAGTGCAAGATATTTTTTTTAAGCAAGGTTTTATCAATACAAGNTTATTCAAGGATTTAAATGGAGATGATAGAGTTATTATTATAAATAAATTATAATTGTGAATTTTCTTTTAAATCATATAAAGATATTAAGACCATTTAATGTTTTCATCAGTGGTTTTGCAATGATTATTGCATCTGCTATTTTAGATGAGCTTTCAAATTTTGANAAACTAACTTCTATTTTATTTACGGTAATGTTTTTTACGGGTGCAGCAAATGTATATAATGACTATGTCGATTATGAAATTGATCTTATTAATAGACCTAAGAGACCTTTGCCATCAGGAAAAGTAAAAAAAAAATCGGCTGTATTTTTATTTCTTCTTCTGTTTGTGTGTGGATCATACTCTTGTTTTAATCTCAACCAGAAAGCTCAAATTATTGGCTTATTGATTTCAATGCCCTTGATAATTCTATATAGCAAAACGTTAAAAGGNTTACCATTAATTGGCAATATAGCAACCTCTCTAATTTTAGGGCTTTCTTTTATATTTTGTGGAGTTGCATTTGATAACGTCAAGCCAATGTTGATTCCTTCACTTTTGGCATTTGGATTAACTTTAACTAGAGAGTTAGTTAAGGACATCGCTGATATTAAAGGAGATAAGTTATGTGGTTTAAATACTTTTCCTATATTTGCAGGAATTACTAAATCATGCAACTTAGCAATTATCTTTTCAATTATTATATCTATAGCTTCTTTCATTCCATTCGTATCTGGTTATTATGGATTTTGGTATGGATTTTTATTAGTACTAGGAGTTGAGATTCCATTATTAGTTGTCGTATTTTTACTTTATAAAAAACCTGGAATTTCATCAGCTATGTCAAGTGCAAAAATTTTAAAATTTAGTACCCTAATAGGACTTTTTGCTATATATGGAGGTACGTTAAAATGACTTCAGAATTTGTCCATTTACATAACCACTCTGATTATAGTTTATTAGATGGAGCTCAACGTATTGATCAATTAATAAATACGATAGGAGATCTTAATATGGACTCAGTAGCTTTGACAGAACATGGCAATATGTTTAGTGTTCTTCCATATTATAATGAAGCTAAAAAAGCAGGAATTAAACCTATTATTGGTTGTGAGATATATGTTGCTGTTGGATCTCGATTTGAAAAGAAAGTAAGGCCTGAAGGAGGCTGGGGGAATAACCATTTAATTCTTTTAGCTCAGAACTATAAAGGTTATAAAAATTTGATGAAGTTGGTTACGGCAGGTTATTTAGAAGGGTTTTACTATAGACCTAGAGTTGATATTGATTTAATAAGGGNTCATAGTGAAGGTTTAATTTGCATGTCTGGATGTCTCAANGGAGAAATTCCAGAAAAAATGTTGAAAGGTGATTATGAAGGTGCAAAAGCAGCAGCAATNCGTTTTTCAGAAATTTTTCCAAAAAGATTTTATTTAGAAATTCAAAATCATGGTATTCCTGAAGAAATAGCTAATATTCAAAATATGAANAAACTTGCAAGCGAGCTTAANCTTCCTNTAGTTTGTACCAATGATGCTCATTATGCAAAGAAAGAGCANTCTGAAGCTCANGANATTCATATATGTTTAGGAACGGGAAAAATAAGAAGTGATCCAAATAGATTAAGATATGCGACTCCTGAGTTCTATTTTAAGACTCAAGATGAAATGTTCAAATTATTTAAAGATTTTCCAAATGCATTAGAAAATACACGTAAAATAGCAGAAAGTATAAATGTNGAATTACCAATGGGAGAGTATCATCTCCCNAATTTCCCTATTCCTAGTGATGCTCCAACCCAGGATCCAGACGAATATTTAAAAGCACTCGTTCAATCTGGAGCAGAATTAATATATGGTGAAATAATTCCAAATATTCAGAATAGAATTAACCATGAATTAAATGTAATAAAAAACATGGGTTTTGCAGGATACTTTTTAATTACTGCAGACTTTGTTAAATATGCGAAAACNTCTGAGATACCTGTTGGCCCCGGNAGAGGGTCTGCCGCAGGAAGTATTGTNTCTTATGCTTTGGGAATAACAAATATTGACCCGATTAAACATGATCTTTTATTTGAGCGTTTTTTAAATCCCAATCGAATTAGCATGCCAGATATAGATATTGATTTTTGTATTGAACGTAGAGGGGAAGTAATTGATTATATAAAAAATCAATATGGAGAAAACTCTGTTACNCAGATTATTACTTTTGGTAAAATGAGAGCTAAGCAAGTTGTAAGAGATGTTGGTAGAGTGATGGGTTATTCTTTTAGTGAAGTTGACCAGGTGGCTAAAGCAATACCAAATGAATTAAACATTTCACTTGATTCTGCATTAGAAAAAAGCCCTGATTTAAAAGCATTATCAAAAGGAAATTTTAAAGAGCTTATGCTGCACTCTAAAGTTCTAGAAGGAATGAATAGGCATGCTTCAATTCATGCAGCAGGTGTAGTAATTGCCCCTGGAGATCTAACAGATTATATACCACTTTATAAGTCATCATCAGATGACATAACTAGCCAATATGATATGAAAGGTCTCGAAGAATTAGGACTGTTAAAAATGGACTTTTTAGGCCTAAGAAACCTTACTGTAATAGACAAGGCTGTCAAGTTGATAAAAGAAAATGGGGCTGATATTGATATTGAAAAGCTGTCTTTAAATGATAAAAAAGTTTATGAAATATTTGCAAAGGGTTTAACAATTGGAGTTTTTCAATTTGAATCATCTGGGATGCGTGAATTCTTAAAAAAATTAAAGCCGACAGCAATTGAAGATTTAGTGGCTATGAATGCGCTCTATAGACCTGGACCTATGAGTAATATTGATGATTTTATCTCTAGAAAACACGGTAAGAAACAAATTGTATACCCACACCCACTTTTAGAGTCAATTTTAAAAGAAACAAATGGTATTATAGTTTATCAAGAACAAGTAATGCAAATTGCTAATGAGATAGCAGGTTTTTCACTTTCTGAGGCAGATATTATGCGTAGAGCAATGGGGAAAAAGAAAAAATCTCTCATGGATGAGTTATCTATAAAATTTATAAAAGGGGCAGAAAAAAGAGGGATAAAAAAGAATAAAGCTGAGGAAATCTTTGCATTAATTGAAAAATTTGCTAAGTATGGTTTTAATAAAAGTCATTCAGTAGCATATGCTTATATAGCCTATCAAACGGCATGGTTAAAAGCATACTATCCTGCAGAATTTATGAGTGCGAACTTAACAAGCGAAATGGGAGTTATTGATCGAATCGTTATCCTTATNAATGAATGTAAAAAAATGAAAATTCAGGTCAAGTCACCAGACATTAATGTTTCTTTCGAGGATTTCCGCCCAATTAATAAATCAACAATATCNTATGGCATGAATGCAATAAAAAATGTGGGGAGCAAAGCATTAGAGACTATAATAAACGATAGGAGTGAAAACGGTCGGTTTGAATCTATATTTGATCTTTGTTCAAGAATTGATCAGCAAAAGGTAAACAAACGGGTTTTAGAAAGTCTCGTTATGTCAGGAACGCTAGATTCTCTTGAAGGTAATAGAGCTCAAAAATTTTCAGCAGTTGATGAGGCCATTAAATATGGTCAGTTAATGCAAACTAGAAAAAATAAGAATCAAGTAGATATGTTTAGTAGCCTAACAGATCAAGAGACCTTAATAAAAGTACCATTATTAATAGATATACCGGATTGGGAAGAAAGAGAGGCACTAGAAAAAGAGAAAGAAATATTAGGGTTTTATGTTTCAGGTCATCCTCTTCTTCANCATTCTGAAGATTTGGAAGAATTCACATCTTTTTCATTTGATGATCAAGAAATTNTAAAAAAAGATACAGTTNTTGTTGGAGGTATGGTAAGTAAAATTATCAAAAGGTTTGACCGAAGGAATAGGGAAATGTCTTTTTTTGACTTAGACTGCATCGGGGGAAATGTAGAAGTGATTGCTTTTAGTGAATGTTTTAAATCATATGGCTCATTGATTGAAGAAGGGAGTGTTCTATTTGTTAAAGGAAAGCCTTCTGATAATACTATCCCATCTGAGCTTAAGATTATTTCCGATGAAATTATACCGGTAAAAGGAATAAGGAATAGATTATCTCAAAGGCTAAANATCAATTTTTTTAAAGCTAACTNTACTTCAGAAGTTAACGAAATAGAAAATTTAATGGAGTTAGCTAAAAAGTATCCTGGAAATTGTGNCATGGTTTTTCACTTAGAAAATGGAAGTTCTAAAAGGCCNGTAAAAGTTTTAGCTCATAATNTAAAANTTTCTACNGATAAAGTTTTTATTAGAACTTTAAGAANTAAATATGGTAAAGATAATATTTGGGTTGATTAGCAGAGATGTTATTAGTAGTCCAAAGATGTAAGTCTGCAGAGGTTTACGTTTCAAAAAAAATAATTTCTAAAATAAATCGTGGATTAGTATTACTACTTGGTGTTGAAAAAAAAGATAGTTTAAAGGATGTCATTTTTCTTGCAAATAAAGTTACATCATTAAGAGNTTTTAATGATGATCATGATAAAACCAATCTATCAATTAATGATGTTAAAGGATCAATATTAGTAGTTAGTCAATTTACACTATGCGCAGACACAACAAAAGGAAGAAGACCAAGCTTCGTAAACTCTGCTAAACCAGTAAAAGCTGAAAAATTGTATGATAACTTTATTTTAGAATTAAAAAAAAGGGGAATTAAGTGCAAGAGTGGAACTTTTGGAGCATATATGGAACTAAAATTAAATAACGATGGTCCATTTACATTAATTTTGAATTCAAAATAAACAACAAACGTTAAAAGAATGATGGTTATGAACTAATTATTAAGAATATTAAATTGTTTAGTTATGAAAAGAAAAATNAGAATTATCATGGCAAAGCCTGGATTAGATGGACATGACCGAGGGATTAAAGTATTAGCTTCATCATATAGGGATTCAGGGATGGAAGTTATATATCTAGGGCTTCGACAAACCCCCCAAATGATTGTTTCTGCTGCTTTGCAAGAAGATGCTGATGTTATAGCGCTCTCAAGCTTAAACAATGCTCATAATACAATTTTTAGTAAAATCTTGGAGCTAATGAAAGAAAAATCAATGGATGATGTTCTACTTGTTGGTGG
>NZIX01000086.1 GCA_002691785.1 Fidelibacterota bacterium
CTGTTGTGATTAGAATTCGAAATGGACGAATTTTTAGCAGAGAGAAAATATATTTAAACAATATTAACTCTAATATAAATGATGTTATGAAATCTATTTTAATAAGGTTCTATTTGAATAGCGAATCAATTCCAAAAGAAATATCTTTACAGGTAAAGCCAACGGATGAGAAAAATATAATCAGATTTTTAAAACTCAAAAAGAAGACTAAAGTAAACTTTATATATCCTAAAATTGGAGAAAAATCAAAAGAACTCAGGATATCATATCAAAATGCAAAACTCCTATTAGGTGAATGGATAATTAAAAAAAATAAATATAATAACTTTGTGCCTAATACTCTGTCGAGATTAAAAGAAGATTTAAGGTTAAAAAATCTTCCAAAATTAATTGAAGCATTTGATATTTCACATTTATCAGGTTCTGACACTGTTGCCTCAATGGTCTGTTTTATTGATTCAAAACCCAAAAAAAATAAATACCGAAAGTATAATATTAAATCAGTCAATGGTATAGATGATTTTCTATCAATTTATGAAGTTGTCTATAGAAGATATGATAGATTGAAACAAAATAATGAAGTAATGCCAGATTTAATATTAATTGATGGAGGTAAAGGACAGCTAAAATATGCCTTAAAAGCTTTAAAAGAGCTATCGTTGGATGATATACCAATTGTTGGTCTAGCGAAACGTTTAGAAGAAATTTTTATTCCTGGTAGTTCTGAGCCTCAAACAATATCCAAACAAAGTCCTGGTTTAATTTTGTTAAGAAGAATAAGAGACGAAGCTCATAGATTTGCAATAACATTTCAGAGGTCAAAACGGTTTAAAACAAAGAATAAATCTATTTATTTACAAATAAATGGATTCGGTGAGAAAAGGTTAAAAGTTTTAATGGAAAATTTTGAAGGATATAAGGTAATTGCAGATTCAACTCCTGAAGAAATAAAAATTAAAACTAAAATTCCATTAAAACTGGCAGAAAAAGTTATTGAAATTTCGAGGTCATTATTAAAAAAATAATACTAGATTTCATTAACTTTTATAACGGGAAAATATTCAAGTCTAACGTTGTAGGATATTAATTAAATTAGTTAAGTTAGCCATTATGTCAGAGTTTAAAATTGATTCAAAATTTAATCCAACAGGAGATCAACCGAAAGCTATAAAAGAGTTGGTCGATGGTGTTAATAATGGTGATAAATATCAAACCTTACTTGGCGTGACAGGTTCTGGGAAGACATTTACAATCGCAAATGTTATTCAAGAAGTTCAAAAACCTACTTTGATTATGTCACACAATAAAACATTAGCAGCACAATTATACAGTGAGTTTAAATTGTTATTTCCCAACAATGCGGTTGAATTTTTTATATCTTATTATGATTATTACCAACCAGAAGCTTATATGCCAGTAACAGATACTCTGATTGATAAAGAAGCTACAATTAATGAAGAAATTGATAAGTTAAGATTAAAAACTACGAGCTCTCTTATGTCCAGAGAAGATGTTATTGTAGTAAGCTCAGTATCAAGTATATACGGTTTAGGTTCACCAGAAAATTATATAGATGGTTCTGTTTCATTATCAATAGAAGAAAATCTGGATAGGAGAGGCTTACTAACGAAACTTATAAATATTCATTACCTAAGAAATGATCATGTTTTAGAAAGAGGTAATATCAGGGTTCGTGGAGATATTATTGAGATTTATCCAGCTTATGAAGACTGTTGTTTTAGAATTGAATTATATGATGATAAAATTGAATCAATATTTTCTTTTGACCCTATTTCGGGTGAAGTATTAGAAGGTCTTAATAAAATTACAGTATTTCCTGCAAAACACTTTATTACAAAAAAAGAAACATTAAAGAGAGTAATCAGCGAAGTTCGAGAAGAACTAACTGAAAGGTTAGATTTTTTTAATAAAAACAATAAATTTCTTGAAGCTCAAAGAATTGAACAGAGAACAAACTTTGATATAGAAATGATGATTGAACTTGGTTATTGTTCCGGTATAGAGAACTATTCCAGAATTTTTGCAAATCGAAAACCTGGAGAAACACCTTACACACTTCAAGATTTTTTTCCAAAGAATTCACTTACTATTTTAGATGAGTCTCATGTAACATTACCTCAAATCCAGGGAATGTATAATGGAGATAGGGCAAGAAAAATGACTCTTGTCGAGCATGGTTTTAGATTACCGAGCGCTTTAGATAATAGACCATTGAAGTATGATGAGTTTTTTAAAGCCCAAAAACAAATAATTTTTACATCTGCAACACCTTCTCATAGAGAATTAGATCTATGCAAAGGAGCTTTCGTTGAACAGATAATCAGGCCAACTGGTTTATTAGATCCAATTGTTAAAATTAAAAAAACTGAAGGTCAAATTGATGATTTAGTCCAAGAAATTAGAACTCGCGTAAAAGTAAAAGAAAGAGTTTTAGTGACCACACTGACAAAAAGAATGGCTGAAGATTTAACTGACTATTTGAAAAATTTAAATATTTTAGTTAAGTATTTACATTCAGATATTGATACAATTAAACGTGTTGAAATTATTAGAGACTTAAGACTTGGAACCTTTGANGTNTTGGTTGGTATCAATTTACTTAGAGAAGGTCTAGATCTNCCTGAAGTAAGTTTGGTNGCNGTTCTTGATTCAGATAAAGAAGGTTTTCTAAGATCAAAGAGCTCACTGTTGCAAACAGCAGGTAGGGCAGCAAGGCATGTGAAAGGCATGGTTATTTTGTACGGTGATAAACAAACAGATGCAATTAAAAATCTTATTGAAATAACCAGTGAGCGAAGAAAAATTCAAGAAAAATATAATCAGGCTAATAAAATTNAACCAAAAACAATTTCAAAAGCTATAGATANTATAAAATTTGTCAATAACAAAAAAAATGAAAATAAGGTNGATNTNACTGATGACANTCTTNAAAAATTAGAACTTGGAANTTCAAATAGTAAAAGTAATATAAAAAATTTAGAAAAGTTAATGTTNAAAGCTTCAGATGAACTAAAATTTGAAAAAGCTGCAGAGCTTCGAGATAGAATTAGATCCATCAAGGAAAAATCAATTGGATGAAAAGTATTGATTTTTTTATGAGGTGTCAAAAAAGAATTGTTTTTTTTAGTGATTTAAAAAAAAGGAGACTTTAAATGTTACTTGACATTGATAGATTGCANAAGCAATCTGGAATTATTGGAAATTCAGATAGTATTAAGAGAATAATGATACTTATATCCCAGGTTGCACCTGTTGATATATCAGTNCTTGTGACAGGTGAATCAGGTGTTGGAAAAGAAATTATTGCAAAAGCTATTCATAAATCAAGTAATCGAAATAGAAAAAANTTAGTTGTTGTAAACTGTGGTGCTATTCCAGAGGGAATNATTGAATCAGAATTGTTTGGGCATAAAAAAGGTTCATTNACTGGNGCAAATGAAGATAGAAANGGCTACTTTGAAGAAGCAAATAANGGAACAATATTTTTAGANGAAATTGGTGAAACACCTCTTGAAACTCAGGTTAAGTTANTNNGGGTNTTAGAAAGTGGTGAGTTCATGCGTGTNGGCGAAGCCAAAACAAGAAAAACTAATGTTAGANTAATTGCAGCAACAAATAAAGATCTATTAGCCTTAGTAAAAAAAAATCGTTTTAGACAAGATCTTTATTATAGNTTNAAGACTGTNACAATTAATATACCACCATTAAGAAAAAGACTTGAAGATATAGGAAAATTTGTAGAAAGATTTTCCTTGGAATTTACTAGAACAAACGATATACCATACANAGGTTTTATGCCTGATGCGATTAGATTATTTAAAAGGTATGATTGGCCAGGNAATGTTCGTGAATTAAAACATTTTGTAGAAAAATTATTAGTTCTCCAAAAGGGTGAAAGAATTACAATGGATATGGTAAAGTTTGAGTTAGACTCATTGATACCAGAATCACCAAAAAATAATAAATCATTACCTGTATTAATTTCTCAAAATTCTGATAAAATAGAAATTGATTTAATTCTTCGTCAATTATTTATGCTTAAACAGGATACAGAATTGATCCAAAAAATTTTGATGAATAAAGTATCAAATTCAGATGAAAATAATCTTTTAGAAATTTCTAATCAAGTAAGATTAAACTCAAATATTGAAAATAAACCAGTTAGAATTATGGAAGAGGATAATAAATTTATAAGGGATGATGCTATTGGTGAGATATCAATTAGAGATTTAGAAAAGGAAGCAATAATTAGGACATTAAGATTCTTCAATACAAACAGGAGAAAAACAGCCAAATCCCTGGGAATGAGTGAAAGAACGCTTTATAGAAAAATTGATGAATATGGACTAGAAACCAAGATTAGAAAAAATCCAAAATGAAATTTCTAATTTTCAATTTAATTTTACTTTTAAATGGATGTGCTATTTATTCTTTGGCTGGATCAATACCACCGCATATTAAATCTATAAGCATACCATTAGTAGATAATGAAACTTCTGAATATGGATTAGAGCAAATTGTAACAGATAGGATCCTTGAAAAATTTAATCATGAAGGAATATTAAAAGTATTAAATGAAGATGTTGCTAATTCTATTTTGAAAGGTACGATTTCAAAAATTGATGAAAATCCTTATACTTATAACAAAGAAGAGTCAGTATCTGAATATAGGTATAAAGTCTTTTTAAAATTAGAATGGTATGATGTTTTAAATGATGTAAATCTAATATCAAAAACTTATACAGGTTTTGGATCATATGGATTAAGTGGCGATATTAGTAATGATGGTATAGACAATGATAATGATGGTAAAATTGATGAATTTGATGATGATGAATTTGGTGAACCTAGAAGCTTTGCTGCTAGGATAGCAATGAATAAGATTGCTGAAGATATTTTAAATGATATTATGACGACTTGGTAAAAGGATATAAAAAAATGAAAACTGTAAGGGTAAACGAATTAAACGATAGTTATTGTGGTGAAAGTATTCAGATGAAAGGCTGGGTTTATAATACTAGAAGTATTGGTAAGATATGGTTTTTAATATTTCGAGATGGTACTGGATTAATACAATGTGTTATAGTAAAAAATGAAGTTTCAGAAAAAACATTTGGATTAGAATCAAAATTAAATCAGGAAGATTCGATAATTATTGAAGGTGTAATTAGAAAAGAAAATCGTTCAATAGGTGGTTTTGAAATTGGAATAAAAAATATTGAGGTAGTTAACCACGTTATTGAAGAATATCCTATTTCTCCAAAAGAACATGGAACAGATTTTTTAATGTCCAATAGGCACTTGTGGATTAGGTCTAAAAGACAAAATGCAATAATGCGAATAAGGCATCAGGTATCAAAATCAATCAGAGATTTTTTTGATTCAAATGGGTTTATTCTTTTAGATTCTCCTATTTTCACAGCAAATGCTGTAGAAGGTACTACATCTCTTTTTGAGGTTGATTATTTTGAACGTTCAGCTTTTCTTTCACAGAGTGGGCAATTATATCAGGAAGCTGGTGCATCTGCATTTGGAAGAAGCTATTGTTTTGGACCCTGTTTCAGAGCTGAAAAATCAAAAACACGTAAACATTTAACAGAATTTTGGATGGCTGAACCTGAAATGGCTTATGTAGAACTTGATGAAAATATGCAATGGGCTGAAAATCTTATTTTTCATATAGTAAATGATGTAATAAAAACTTGCAAACTAGAGTTAGAAATACTTGGTAGAGAAATTAGTTTTCTTGAAAATATTACACCCCCTTTTCCAAAAATATCATATAAACAAGCAGTAGATTTATTAAATAAAAAGGGTAGTAGTTTTGAATATGGAAATGATTTTGGTTCTCCGGATGAAAATTTAATTTCTTCAGAATTTAACAAACCTGTTATGATTCATAGATGGCCCTCTTCTATTAAACCTTTTTATATGAAAAGAGATAGAAACGATAATGATTTAGCTNTGGGTTTTGATATGATTGCTCCGGAAGGTTTTGGAGAAATTATCGGAGGAGGGCAAAGAGAAGAAGATTTAAAAGTGCTCGAAAAAAGTATAAGTCATCATGATTTACCTATGGAACCATTTAAATGGTTTCTTGATCTAAGAAAATTTGGGTCTGTCCCACATTCAGGTTTTGGGCTAGGCTTGGAGAGAATGGTCGCTTGGATATGTAACGTACNACATATAAGAGAGACCATACCTTTTCCAAGAACGATGGGAAGAATTGAGCCTTAATGAATTTTTCTATTTGTCAGATAAATCCTTCTGTAGGTGATTTAAAGTATAATTATGAAAAAATAGTTNAATTTTANAATAAAAGTATTTCCTCAGGCTGTGATATCANAATATTTCCTGAATTATCAATTACTGGTTACCCTCCAAAAGATCTTTTATTTGAGAAAAAATTTATTGATAAAAACTTAATGTATGCTGAAAAATTATCAAAATTATCTACAAAACCAATAATTTTTGGATATGTAAGTAGGAATAGAGGAAAACTATATAATTCAGCTGCTATATCCTTTGATGGGAAATTACGTTTTTCATATAATAAAAGATTATTACCTAATTATGATGTCTTTGATGAGCATAGATATTTTTTTAATGGAACGGATATAGGTGTTTATAAATTAATTTATAATAATACAAAAATAAAAATAGGTCTTCAAATTTGCGAGGATTTATGGGATGATAATCAAGAATTAAAAGTTAGCGAAGAACAAAAGGAAAACGGAGCTGAAATTTTAATTAATATTTCAGCATCACCGTTCAGTATAGGTAAATTAGAAAAAAGAATAAAACTTATTAAGAAAAAAATTAAGGAGTTAAGGTTACCTTTTATTTATTGCAATATGGTTGGNGCACAGGATGAAATCATTTTTGATGGTAGTTCTTTAGCTTTTTCANACAATGGAGGTTTAGTAAAGCAGGCTGAGTATTTTAAAGAATGTATTTCGATCATTAACTTTAATATNAAAAAGAGTTCTGCGGTAATTTTTCAAAAAAAAGAAAAGAAAATTTTTAATGCTTTGTGTTTGGGTGTTTCTGATTATTTTTCTAAAACAGGTCATAAAGAAGCTGTANTAGGTCTTTCTGGNGGAATTGATAGTGCCTTAACNGCGGCTATAGCTGTTGAAGCTTTAGGAAAAAATAATGTTCATGGTGTTTTATTACCATCAAAATTTTCAAGTGACCATAGCCTGAAAGATGCAGAATGTTTAGCATTAAACTTAAAAATTGATCACCGAATTATACCAATTCAAAAATCAGTAGATGTATTATTAAATTCATTACAAGTGGACTTTTTAGGAAAAGAAAATGATATTACTGAAGAGAATATACAATCTAGAGTAAGAGGTAATATTTTAATGGCTCTATCAAATAAATTTGGATGGATTTTATTAACGACAGGAAATAAAACTGAAATAGCTTTGGGCTATTGCACACTTTATGGCGATATGAATGGAGGCTTGGCAGTAATTTCTGATCTAAATAAATTAGAAGTTTATGCTCTCTCAAAATGGTATAATAAACTTAATAATGACACAATACCTGTTAATTCAATAAACAAAATGCCCAGTGCTGAACTTTCTTACAANCAAGTAGATCCATTTGATTACAAAATTATAAGTCCTTTGGTTGACATATTAATTGAAAATAAAATAAAATTAGAAGAACTGGTCACAGAAAAGGTTGATTTGAAACTTTTAAAATCATTATATAAGAAGATCAAAACAAANGAGTTTAAAAGATACCAATCAACTCTAGGATTAAAAATTTCAGAAAAAGCATTTGGTGTAGGTCGAAGATTTCCAATAGTAAATAACTTTGATGTATAATATGGTNTTTTATTTTAAAATATCGTTGATANTATTTTCATTTTTGTACCCACAAAAAAACCTACCTTCAAATTTCTGGAAAAGCTACAGTCAAGATCAAAAAATTGCTTTTATAAATGGCGCTTATGGAACTATTTCAAAATTAAAATCGCACCATAAATCAGAGGTTCGTAAACAATATATGCATGATAAAAATTGGATTGAACCCTATTATATCGAAAGGTTTTATGAAATTGCTGATGAGTATCTTGCTAATTCAGTAGGTTATGATTTAGTTATAATAGCATCACACATAGACGCTTTTTATTCAAATTCTGATAATTATAATATTCCTATTCTTGANGCATTAAGAATAGTTTCTCTGGTACAGGATGGNGAGCAAAAAAAAGCTAATATTCGTCTATTAAGAGCTCAACAAAAAAACAATAATTTCCAATTAAAGTAATTATAAAACCAATTAAAAAAAATAAAATCAAAAGAATGATATTTATAATATGAGTGTAGATAAAATAAGAAATTTTTGTATAATAGCGCATATTGATCATGGAAAATCAACATTGGCAGATCGTTTGTTGGAGGAGACCAAGACTTTATCTCAAAAAAAAATGAAAAACCAAGTATTAGANAGTATGGACCTTGAAAGAGAAAGAGGCATAACAATTAAAAGTCATCCAATAAGAATGGAATATATTGATGAAAATAATACAAATTATATTTTCAATTTAATAGATACTCCAGGACATGTTGATTTTAGTTATGAAGTTTCTAGATCCTTAGCTGCTTGTGAGGGGGCTCTTCTTCTTGTTGATGCTGCACAGGGAGTTGAAGCTCAAACAGTTTCAAATACTTACTTAGCAATTGAAAATGGATTAAGTTTGATTCCAATAATTAATAAAGTTGATCTTCAATCTGCAATGATAGAAGATGTAAAAGCTCAAATAATTGAATTAATCGGATGTGAGGAAAATGAAATAATTGAAGCTAGTGCAAAGAGTGGAATTGGTTTAAAAAATATATTTGAAGCTATAATAAATAGAATTAGTCCCCCAAAAAATCGTAATTCATTTAAAGCTAGAGCTTTAATCTTTGATTCAATTTATGATAATTATCGTGGCGCTATTGCTTACGTTAGGTTATTTGATGGTGTATTAAAAGAAGGAATGACTGCTAGTTTCTTTTCACATGATAGAGAATATGAAATTACAGAAACTGGATATTTTGTTTTGGATAAGGTAAAAACAGCTGAATTAAGTTCTGGAGATGTTGGATATGTTGTTGCAAGTATAAGGGATATGTCACATGTTGAGCCTGGAGATACTATCACTTTAAAAGAATCCAAAGCAGAAAAAGCACTGCCTGGTTATAAAAAAATAAAACCTATGGTTTATTCAGGTCTCTATCCTGCAGATACAGATGATTATAATCAATTAAGACAATCACTAGATAAGTTGAAATTAAATGATGCTTCCTTAGAATTTACACCAGAAACAAG
>NZIX01000087.1 GCA_002691785.1 Fidelibacterota bacterium
GTAGCTTATGATTATTATAAAGGTTGGATATATAGCGTAAATTGGGATTTAGATATGGTGAAACGAAGTTTGAATAAATCAATTAATCCAGAAGCAGGTTTCTATATGGCTATGAAATTAGATATTGAAAAAAATCAATTTATTGAAGGTTTAGATTTATCTGATTCTGGAACTTTAACAGGTAATTATGGAAGTAATAACCTGACCAGATTTCAATTAAATGCAAATTATCATCGTAAAATACCAGGATTAAATAGAAATATATTTAATTTAACAACTGCTATGAGTATTGCAGATAATGAAAATGTTGATTCTTTTTTTCATACCTATTTAGGTGGTATGTCAGGTTTAAGAGGATATCCATTTTATTCTATTCAAGGTACAAAAAGTGGGATGATAGACATAACTATTCGAAGGCTAATAGTAACTAATAAAAATTATAAGTTTAATTGGCTAATTTTTCAGAATAGTACACTAGCAGGTATATTTCAAGTAGGTGATGCTTGGACTCGGAATAATACCTCTTTAAATAAATTGAAAAGATCGATCGGAATGCAATGGAGATTAAATGGATTCTCATTTTATAATTATCCAACAGCGATTGAATTAGAATATCATCATCCATTAGATAAGTTTGAGCGAATTATTAATGATAAAGAAATACCATACGGACGAGAAGGAAGAACATATGTTAAGATTTTATTTGATTTTTAATATTTTTATAATTTCAGGCAATTTTTTATTTGCTCAACAAAATGAAATAATTGCTAAAAATATTGAATTAACAGATTCAAACTCAGTTGTGATCAAAAAGGATAATTATCCGGGTAAGCCTCTGATTATGTCTCTTATTTTACCTGGAACAGGACAGTATTATAATAAGTCACCAATGTGGAAAACTTTATCTTTTATGGGTTTAGAAATCACAAGTCTTATACTCTGGAAAAGTTTTAATGATAGGGCGGAAACTCTTAAAGATGATTATGAAGAATATGCAGATAATCATTGGAGTCTAAATAATTGGATAAATAATAGGTTTAATCCAACTTTAGTTCAATATGAATCCTTAAGTTGGACAAATTTCCCTGCACTCAACAAGTTAACAGGTACTCATCATCTTAATATTAGTATTACTGGTGATTTAGCTAATGATTTAAATCTTACATATGTTTCTTCAGATAGTTTAGAAATACATCCAGATTGGGTAGAGTCTGGAGATATTCAGGTTTCAAGAGATAGACATTTTTATGAAAATATTGGAAAATATGATCAATTTTTAGGTGGATGGAGTGATGCTAATTCTGAATGGTATTGGGAAGAAAAAGATGTTGGAGACTCTACAGAAATAATAATAAAAACTCCGCTTAANGCAGACTANATAGAACAAAGATACCGTTCAAATCAAATGTTAAATATGGCTAAATATTGTATCACGGTTATAATGTTTAACCATGTTTTTAGTGGAATAGAATCGGTTTGGTCAAATCAGAAAAAGGCTAGATCAAATAATGAAATTGATACTGATCTTAGCTTAATTTACAACCCTAATAATCAAACTGGAATTGGTGGGCTAAGTTTTACAATAACATTCTGATAAAAATGAAAAATATTCATCATAAACTTTCTATTCTTTTGATTTCTATCTTTTATTCTTGTGCTGGAACAAAAACTGGAACAGAGCTTTCTATAAAAGAAAAGTTTGAAATAGGAATGGAAAATTTGGAAAAAGAAAAATACCTGCAAGCTCAATTAGATTTTAATAATGTTTTAATTAGAGGAACNGGATCAGATTACGGTGATGATGCTCAATTTTATTTAGGAGAATCTTATTATCGAAATGAAGAATATTTAAGTGCCATAACCGAATTTGAGAAATTAACCAGAAGAATGGGTTTTAGTGAGTATGTTGAAGAAGCAAGGTTTAAAATTTGTGAATCCTATAAAATTGAATCACCTAAGTATTTTCATGATCAAGAGTATACTCAAAAAGCCTTAGAAAGGTATCAAGAATTCATAGATGATTACCCTAAATCTAAATATCTAAGTTTGATTTTACTTTCAATTAAAGATTTAAGAAATAAAATGGCAACTAAACTATACCAAACAGGTATTCTGTATATTAAAATGGAGGAATACCCCTCTGCAAAAATAGCATTTAAAAACGCAATTGATTCTTATTATGATACTGATATAATTCATCTTGCTAAACAGGGTTTAATTATTGCGTCTGCAAAAAATCTTGAAATAGCATCGGCTATTGAGCTTCTATCGGAAAATGAATTATCATTAAAGGATAACAAATTATATAAAGAAGCTTCATTAGCAATCCGAATTAATAAAAAAATTCTTGATAAAATTAACTGATGAGGATATGTTTATTTGGGGGTACTTTTGATCCTCCACACATAGGGCACTTGCTTATAGCTCAGACAGTTTTTGAAGAAGAAAACTTTGATAAAATTTTTTTCATACCAGCTTATAATCCACCTCATAAAGGTAATATAACTCCGATAAAAAATCGATTGGAAATGTTAAAGATCGCAATTGAAGGAAATCCTAACTTTGAAATTTCAGACCTTGAAATAAAAAGAAAAGGTATATCATATACTATTGATACAATTATAGCATTAAAAAAGNAGTTTAATGANAANAAAAATAAACTTTTCTATTTGATGGGAAGTGATAGTTTATTTGAGTTAGCTAACTGGAAAAACCCAGAGCTATTATTAAAAGAGTGTCAGGTTATTGTTGCAATTAGACCTGGTTTTAGACCTAGTGATATCCCTTCATGGATATTACATCAAATAAGATTTGCAAATATACCTAGGTTTGAAATTTCTTCAACTAATATCAGATCAAGATGGGTTAAGAATAAAACCATAAGATATATGGTTACTTTGCCAGTTTGGGAATATATAAAAGATTTTAAGCTATATAATCAAGATGATAAATCATAGTACCAACGAATTAAGTTTATACTTACCAATATAATTCCTTCAATTCGACTTATTCTCCAGAAAGTCCTCATCATTAATAAGGTCAAACCAACCATTAGAACAAGAACAAATGTACTACTATAAATATCTTGAGAAATAGAAGAAGGATTGATAATTCCNGCTAAACCTAGCACACCAAGCAGGTTAAATAAATCACTTCCAATCAAATTTCCGACTGCAATACCATGTCTTCCCTTTAGAGCAGCTGATATGGAAGTTGCAAACTCGGGGGCAGAGGTACCCGCAGCAACTATAGTCACAGCTATGACCCAATCTGATATTCCTATAAACCTTGCTACATTCGATGCATGCTCAACCATTAAGTGCCCGCCAGAAACTATTAGTATCAGGCCTATTAAGAAAAATAAATAAGAAGACTTTGTTGCAGTACTTGGGTGAACTTCTTCAGGAGGATCCTTTTTTATGAATAGAAAAATAATATACCCAATTAACATAGAAAATAATATAAAGCCCTCTATCTGGGTGAAGGAATCATTGATATCCCAACCATTAATTCCAAAGAATAAAATAAAAATTAAAGCTGTTGACATTAGTAAAAATAAACCATCCCGATTAAAAAGTTTTTGAGAAACAGCAATTGGTCGGATGATAGCAGTACCACCTAAGATAAATCCTAGATTGAATATATTAGATCCAATAACATTACCAATGGAAATATCAGTTTGATTGGTAAACGCAGCGCTTATTGTTACTGCAAATTCTGGAGCTGAAGTTCCAAANGCAACAACGGTTAAGCCAATGATTAGGTCAGATACCTTGAANCTGTGAGCNATTTCAGCAGCAGAATCCACCAACCAATCTGCTCCTTTCCAGAGCATTATGACTGATATNATTACTANAANACAATCTAAAAGTATTTGAANTTCCATAGTTTTTAATTTTTCTNTGNANTATTTNATACATCTAAATTAATTGAATTTATCATTTATATGTAATAAGAACTTTATAAACAAAAACTTTATATTAATTTTAGATAATGATTTTTCAATATTTTTATTAATGTTTTTAACTATTTTAGTCTAAATATATGATTAAGTTTAAAAATATTTCCTATGTTCATGAAAAAGGAAAAGGGATTAATAGTCTAAATCTTACTATTAATAATGGCGATTTTAACTTTTTGATTGGTCCCACTGGTTCTGGTAAAACCACTTTAATGAGGCTTATATATTTTGATCTAATTCCGAAAAGTGGAACTTTAAAGGTAAATGGTTTTTCATCAAAAAACCTTGAAAAAAAAGCAATACCCTTAATTCGTAAAAGTATTGGTATGGTCTTTCAAGACTATAAATTATTGCATGATAGAAATATTTTTGAAAACATAGCATTNCCACTTCATGTATTTGGNTATCCAAAAAATCAAATTAANGATAGAGTTGATGAATCNATAGAATTAGTGGGTCTTGAGGGAAAGGAAAAACANTTTCCCTATGAACTTTCTGGAGGNGANCAGCAAAGAGCTTCTCTTGCTAGGGCAATAGTAAAAGAGCCAGATTTATTACTAGCAGATGAGCCAACCGGAAATTTAGATCCTGTNGCATCTTTTGAATTAGTTCGTCTNTTGGAGACTATACATGAGACAGGNACAACAATATTGATGGCTACTCATAATTATAG
Organism: Fidelibacterota bacterium; assembly: GCA_002691785.1. Taxonomy (GTDB): domain Bacteria; phylum Fidelibacterota; class Marinisomatia; order Marinisomatales; family UBA1611. The sequence continues at coordinate 4,635 of NZIX01000087.1, forward strand.
TNTAATTAANGGTAGAGGTTTTCCTATATANGAGCTTAAAGAAGGCTTGTTNAACTTAAGATGATTGATAAAATANTTTATNTAACATCAGAAGGCATGAAAAATGTAATGCGCCACAAGCTGACGTCTTTTATTGCTGTTATCTCTATGTCAATTTCGATTTATATAGTTTGTCTTTTATTTATTGCAGGTTTTAATACTCAAAAAATATTACAATACTTTAGAGGTAAATATAAAATTGAAGTTTTCTTCAATCAGACTGTCTCAAATCAAGAAGCAGTTGGACTGGTTCATAAAATTAGGAAAATAAAAGGTGTAAGAACTGCCTCATTAATTGAAAAAGAAGATGCTNTAAGAATTTTTAAAGATCAATTTAATGAAGATATATTAAAAATTTTGGGATATAATCCTTTACCGGTTAGTGCAGTNATTAATATCAGTCGAACAAAAATTGGACCTATTAAAATNGAAAAAATTATTAAAGAAATTAAAGACATTGGTTCTATTGAAAAGGTACTTTACCAGGGNAGNCTTATNAGAAAAATTGAAAATAATTATAAAAAAATAGTTGAAAAACTTCCATANGTTGGNNTTGTAATTATNTTAACTACAATNCTCATTATTTACAATACAATTAGATTATCATTATTTTCNAGAAANGAATTAATNAATAACTTAAGGCTNATTGGAGCNACTAAACTATTTATAATGACTCCTTTCCTTGTTGAAGCATTTATAATTTCATTTTTCTCTCTTATGCTGGTTTTTCCACTATTATTTGGGACAGTAGAAGGTGTTAATTATCTTGTAAGTAACTTTTCCTCATTTAAAGTAAAAGTTAGTTTAGATATAGAAATTTTATCAACTCTACCTCTGGTAGTATTCCTTGTCTCCCTTTTTGGTAGTTATAGAGCATCTTCAAGCTTCATAAAATAATAATATTTTCTAGTATTGGAACTAATTTACTCTTTCTTGTAAATTTATATTCAATAATATTTAACTTAACTATCAAAAAAATAATAAAGTGACAAAAGACAAAGAAAAATTAACAAAAAAAAATACTCCTGTAAAAAAAACTAAAAGTGCTAAATCAACAAATAAAATTTCAAAAGATAAAAAAGTAATTAAAGAATTAAAGAAAGAAATAGAACAGAGTAAAGATACACATTTACGATTGAAAGCTGAGTTTGATAATTTTCGNCGTCGAAAAGTAAATGAGTTTTCGAATTTATTACAATATGAAGGTGAATCTGTGATTAAAGGTTTTTTACCAATAATAGATGATTTAGACCGAATAATTAATTCAACANANTCTTCAGAAAAATTACTTAAAGAAGGTATAGATTTAATAAATACGAAGATTGACAAATTTTTAACTTCAATGGAAATTAAACCTTTTGCATCTAGAGGAGAAGAAATGAATCCTGATCTTCATGATGCAATGCTTACTCAAAGTGATAAAGAATTGGATGATAATTGTATTATTGAAGTATTTGAAAAAGGATATACNTACAGAGAAAAGGTTATACGTCATGCTAAGGTAATTGTTAATAAAAAATGAAAGANTTATATGATATTATTGGTGTATCAAAAAATGCATCAAATGACGAAATAAAAAAAGCNTACCGAAAATTAGCTCTTAAGTATCATCCGGATAGAAACCCTAATAATTCAGAGGCAGAAGAGAAGTTTAAAAATGCAGCAGAAGCTTATGCAGTTTTAAGCGATAGCCAAAAACGATCTAGATATGATCAATTTGGCCATGCTGGTGTAGGAATGGGAGACTCAGGATCTCAAGGTGGATTTAGTGGTGGTGGAATTCATATGAGCATGGATGATATTTTCTCCCAATTTGGCGATATATTCGGTAATTCACAGGGTGGAGGCAGTCCTTTTGAAAGTTTTTTTGGAGGTTCTAGTTCTTCAAGAAGTAGAAGTAGAGGAAGAGGCAGTGATATAAGAATCAAACTAACTCTAACTCTTCATGAAATTTCGAAAGGTATTGATAAAAAAATAAAAATAAAAAGATCGGTTATTGCTGAAGGTGCTAAATTTAAAACTTGTCCCACCTGTAACGGGCAAGGGCAAGTTTCCACGGTTCAAAATACAATTCTTGGTCAAATGAGATCCGCAAGTACATGCCCACATTGTGAAGGTTCTGGAAAAAGAATTGGGAATAGACCTCCTGGTTCTGGTCCAGATGGTATGATCAAAAAAGAAGAAACTGTTATTGTAAAAGTACCAGCTGGTGTTGAAGATAATAATTATATGACTATCAGTAATAAAGGAAATGAAGGCATCGANGGAACCCCAGGTGACCTACTTGTTGTTTTTGTTGAAGAGAACCATCAATATTTTGTTAGAGATGGTGAAAATGTAATTATTGAAGCTAATATTACATATCCAAATGCAGTTTTAGGTGGTAAAATTGAAATTCCAACCTTNGATGGGAAAGCAGATTTGAAAATTCCTGCTGGAATACAGTCGAATCAGGTTTTAAGAATGAAGAGAAAAGGTTTTCCTATGTTAAGAGGAGGNCATGTTGGTGATCAACTCGTAAAAATACAAGTCCAAACTCCAACAAATTTTTCCAGAGAAACCAAGAAGATTATTGAAGAATTGGACAAGAGCTTAAATAAAATAAAGAAGCCCTTTTCAAAAATAGAATTATAAATATTTAAATTNTAGTTCAATAAAGTTTAAATTTAGTAAAATGATTCTTGAAGTATTCAATGTAAATTTTTAGTAGCTTTGAACACTTTACTTTTAAATATTTTAACAATTATTTATGAATATTACTGAAAATAATAAAACAGATTTTCTAGAACTCATTATTATTGCTGCTTTATTTTTATTGATTATTGTAATTTATGTTCCTGTAGCAATTTGGGAGGAAGAGGAAGCATTTCAAAAAGAAGGAAGATATAGAATGCAAAACCTCTATGATGTCCAGAAATTTTATTCAAATTTAACGGGATCTTTTAATCCTAATTTTTTCGAGGCTATGAATCTTATAAATGCCGCTAGAGATTCAGCACTTTCTGATTCTCTTTTCATTGGTGAGCAAAAAATTACTATAAATGCCAAAAACTTTAGTATAAATATNGATGAAACTTTTAGTTTNGANTATGATACTACTTTTGGNNTAAAATCATTNAGAANAGATTCAGTAGTTGATACNACNCTTCAAATATCNTTCTTNTCTGAAGAATTNGGAAGNATTGATAGTTCATTTATTAGNAAAAAAAANCTCTCTAAATCATTCATCAAAAANTCAATTTAAAATTATCANAGAAGAAATTATAGANCGTGTTGAGGCTGTCGAGTTTTATAATACATTTATACCAGACTCATCANTATACTTCTGTCCNCTTTCAAAAAAGCCATNTAAAATAGAAATTGAAAAAGACAATCTATCTGTTTCTAGTCCAATNGAATATATTGAAGAGGATAGATATTTTTTATTTTCCTTTAAAGCTGTGAGCCATGGTTTTATAAAAGGTGGAAGAAAAAGCTGGGATTAGTAAACTAGATAAAAAAAATGATTGGTCTAGTAATCTCAGATAGGTTTATCCTTTCCGTANACTGGGAAAACAAAACTAGCATACCTAAGATTCTAGATATCNATAAGATATCATTTAGTCANAGNATNTTANGTATTCTATCAAATGAATCTGAACTTAACATTGTNTTNAGTACAGTTTTAAAAAAAATCAATCAAAAAAATCCTTTTTANAATAAAGAGATNTCTGTAACNATTATTGATGANCTAGTACACCACTCTGTAGTTGAAAATGAAATNGATATATCTAANNATGATATGTTTAANTATATAAATTGGATTGATAAAACGAAATCTANNTCNGAGAATAGATTAAAAATTAANTTTGCCCAAANATACTTACCTGAATCAANAAATTTTCATGTATGCACNTTATCTAAGGTACTTNTAAGGACTTTAAAACTNACAATAGTTGAAATGGGTGGTAACCCTTTATGGATGGGACCTGCAAGTACGCTCTACCTTGATGGTATAAAATCAAAAAATTCATCAGTTATTTATCGCAATGGAAACAAGTATTTCTTTTTAAAGTTATATAACAATCGTTTTGACATAGGTGAAATCTCTTTTTCTGGTGGTTTACCAAAGGTAATATATTCTACCGATCGAAAGCCTGATTTAGTTTTAAAAGAACTTGGGCTAGAAGTATCAGATCTAGATAAATTACCTATATATTGTTTTCAACGACTAGGTAGAAATGCATTACAAGCTTGGGAAAACGCAGATCTCCGTCTTGAAGACCCATTTGAGGGTTTTAATATTAATAATCAAGAGGTTGAAGGAATTCCCCATTTAGAAGCTAATATCATTACTAATCTTATAAAAAACAAAGCATTAAAATCTTCTTTTAACTTTTTTGAAACTCCAGGTATAAAAGAAAATGATTGGAGCTTAAATAATGAAAATTTTGATTCTCTTTTAGAATTTAATGATGTAAAAAATGAGGAAGACCTAAATATTGATGATAATATAGATTTTAATGATGACATAATAATTGATTCCGATAAGGATTTGCATGAAATAGAAGATAATGATGAAAAAAGTAATAGCTCTCAAGGTTTTCTATTTGCATTATTATTAATAATAGGAGCTTTTGTTTTCATTAATTATTTAAAAATCCAACGCGAAATGAATAGTTCAACAAGGGATAGCATAAAAGGATTCTCAGTAGAAGTTATAGAAAAATCAGAAAATACCACAGCAGAAAGTAATCTGAAGAATAACTTTGATGAATTATTAATGCAGTCTAAATCTATTTCTTCTGCGTTATTATCTTTACTCACTGAAACGGAGATTAATCGTTATAATTCACTTACAATAACAAAGTCTTTTTTAGGTCTTGAATATTTAAGTGGTACAAATCCAAATATTGCAAATATTTTAGGAATATCTCCATCTTCTTTTAGTGTGGAGGCTTTAGGAAAAGATAGTACAACATTTTTATGGTATTATAGTTTTGATTTGCCTCTTTTGAAAGGAAAACATAAAGAAGGTAAAATACCTAAAAGTAAATTACTCGAAGAACTTCATAATGAATTAAGTGAGAAACCAAAAATTAAATATTTTGAAAAGGTATATACAAAGTATCAAATATATGGTCCAATGTTGATCTGGATTAAAAATAAAGCTGATATTCTTCAAGCTAGTGCAATTTTTTCAGATATGGACGATGATATCCTCCTTAGAAAGTTTGTCCTTTTTAATGAACCAGATAGGCCAAACCCTAGAGCAGGGTTTTATGTTTCAATCTTAGAGGATTAAATGAATATCTTATCTGGAAGATTTAAGGGTTATAAAATTGATACTTCATTAAATACTGCCTATAGGCCTACTAAATCATCTGTTAGAAAAAGTTTATTTGATAAACTAAAATCATTACAAAATAAAACGGTATTAGATTTATTTGCTGGTACTGGAGTAATAGGATTTGAAGCATTAAGTAGAGGTGCTGATTCAATTATTTTTGTAGAGAATAATAGGAATTCTATTAAACTATTAAGAGTTAATATCAAAAAATTTTCAGAGATAAATTGTAAAATTTACAATATGGATTGTTTTGATTTTTTAAAAAAAACATATTCTTTTGATCTAATTTTCGCAGATCCTCCATATGGACTTTATGATTTAAAATTGTTGACAAATTTAGTACTAAATCGCTTAAATTTTAATGGTACCTTTNTTTTAGAGTGNGATAATAGNGTAGAGCCATTTTNTAATGCTATTGTNTCTAATTACGGTAAAACAAGGCTGNTAACATGGAATAAAAAATGAGAAAAATNATATATCCNGGAACNTTTGACCCAATTCATAATGGACATTTNGATATTGCANTNAGAGCNTCAAAATTATTTGATCAACTTGAATTTGTTGTAGCAACAAATTCTGAGAAAATNCCTCTATTCTCAATCCAAAAGCGATTAACTCTAATTCAGGAATCAATAAAGAATATCCCAAATATTTCAGTGAATAGTTTTACTGGCTTGGTTGTTGATTATGCTAAAAAATCAANNGCANATTCAATTATAAGAGGTTTNAGACATGTAAGTGATTTTGAATTTGAATTTCAAATGGCAATGATGAATTTTCATTTAAATCCTAAAGTCACCTCTCTTTTTATGATGCCAGATGAAAAATATATTCATATTAACTCCACGGTTGTTAAGGATGTAGCTAAAAATAAAGGTGATATAAGTGCTTTTGTACCTGATTCTGTAAAGAAAGCATTAATGTTAAAGTATTCAAGTTAATTTTTTATAAGTTTTGCTACGCTTTTTTAAGAAAAAATATAAATTTTATGCCTACTTACGAATACATTTGTGACACCTGTGGAGAAAAGTTTGATCATTTTCAATCAATGACAAGTTCAATTTTAAAAGCTCGCCCTGGTTGTGAGAAAAGTGATTGTTCAGTTAAACGTATTGTAAGTGGAGGTAGTGGTCTTATATTTAAAGGTTCTGGTTTTTATTTAACAGATTATAAAAACAAAAAACCAGAATCAAAATCTAAAAATGATTCAAAAAATGATAAGAAACAGGGAAATAAGGTTAATAAAACACCAAAAAAAACAAAGGTAAAGGATAATAAATAGTTATGGCCACAGGAAATAAAATTACAATGAATAATGGGAATCTTGAAGTCCCAGACAATCCTTTAATTCCATTTATTGAAGGTGATGGTATTGGTTCTGATATATGGAATGCTTCTTCAAGAGTTCTTGATGCTGCAGTTGAAAAAGCATTTCATGGTTCAAAAAAAATTAATTGGGTAGAGGTTCTAGCAGGTGAGAAGGCTTTTAAAAAAACTGGAGAGTGGTTACCTCAAAGTACACTAGATACTATTTCTGATCACCTCATAGCAATTAAAGGTCCTCTAACTACACCTATCGGAGGTGGCATAAGATCCTTAAATGTAGCTCTTCGTCAAAAATTAGATTTATATGCATGTGTTCGTCCTGTGAGGTGGTTCAATGGAGTTCCATCACCTGTAAAAGAACCAAACCTAGTTGAAATGGTTATTTTTAGAGAAAACACAGAAGATATATATGCTGGTATTGAGTGGATGCATGGTTCAGAGGGTTTAAAAAAGATTAAGAAGTTCCTGATAGATGATATGGGTGTCAGAAATATACGATTTCCTGATACCGTTAGTTTAGGAGTTAAACCAGTATCAAAAGAGGGCACAGAACGTTTGGTGAAATCAGCAATTGAATACGCTTTTAAACATAAACTATCCTCAGTAACACTCGTCCACAAAGGAAATATAATGAAGTTTACCGAAGGAGCCTTTAGAGACTGGGGCTATAACCTAGCAAAAACTAATTACGGTTCTAAAGACCTAGATGGTGGACCATGGCAGACAATTGAAAAAGAGGGACATGAAATTATTATAAAGGATGTCATTGCAGATGCTTTTTTACAGCAAATTTTACTAAGACCCTCTGAATATGATGTTATTGCAACCCTTAATTTAAATGGAGATTATATTTCAGATGCTCTGGCCGCTATTGTAGGAGGTATTGGTATAGCACCTGGAGCAAATATTAATTACACTAGTGGACACGCAATCTTTGAAGCAACGCATGGTACTGCACCAAAATATGCTGGAAAAGATCAAGTGAATCCTAGTTCTGTAATTTTATCGGGAGTCATGATGTTAGAATATCTAGGTTGGAAAGAGGCTGGGAATCTTGTCGTCAAAGGTATTGAAGGTGCCATCAATAAAAAAAGAGTAACCTATGATTTTCACAGGCTCATGGAAAATGCAACCAAATTAAAATGTTCTGAGTTTGGTAATGAGATCATAGCAAATATGGATTAAGAGTAAATTCTGATTTTAATTATCTTTTTAGATATTTATGTTTATTGATTCTACAGAGGTTGAGTTAATAGCGGGAAAAGGTGGTAGAGGTTCAGTTCATTTTAGACGTGAAAAATTTGAACCCATGGGAGGTCCAGATGGTGGGGATGGTGGAAGAGGTGGACATATAATATTTATGGCAGACTCAAACTTACATACACTTCAGGACATAAGGTATCGTAGAAAATACAAGGCAGAAAATGGTACTCCAGGAGGTGGTTCTCGTAAAACAGGTAAAAACGGGAAAGATCTAATCGTTAAAGTTCCTATTGGAACT
>NZIX01000088.1 GCA_002691785.1 Fidelibacterota bacterium
TGTTATTCTTGACAAAAAAAAAGTTGTAAAATTAAACAACGAAAAAACAAAATAATTTAGGATTAGTTATGAATATTGGAAAATATAAAATAATCACTCTAGGTCTTATCTGCCTCTTGTCGTATTCTATTGCTGGTACTTTGAGTGGCCATGTAAAATATGATGGTAAAGCACCAAGATCAAAAAAGTTAAGGATGGACGCAGATCCAGTCTGTGGATCATCTCATTCAAGCCCGGTATATAGTGAGAGTTTTAAAATGGCTGCAGATGGATCGATGGAAGAAGCCTTAGTTTACCTCAAAAAAGTCGATTATTCAGGAGGTGTTCCAAACACACCTGCAGTACTTGATCAAAAAGGATGTATATACGTTCCCCATGTTTTGGGCATGGTTGCAGGCCAAGAACTTCTGATAAAAAATAGTGATGCAACATTACATAACATNCATTCTATGCCAAAAATTAACAAGGAATTTAATTTTGCTATGCCAAAAGTTGTGAAAACAAAGAAGGCGACATTTGCAAAGTCTGAACCTGAACCTTTTTACATCAAATGTGATGTCCATCCTTGGATGAGGACATGGGTACTTGTATCAGACCACCCTTATTTNTCAGTAACAGACAAGGCAGGAAATTTCTCTATAGAAGGTATCCCTGANGGCACATANGAAGTTATATGNTGGCAAGAAAAATTTAAGAAGAAGCCGTTGACAGCTACGGTGAAAATAGGCTCTGGAACAACCAATCAAGATTTTACTTTTACTAGACCNAAAAAGAAGTAATATCCTTNAAAAAAATNTTCNAAAGGCGGANTTTATTTCCGCCTTTTTTTTTTATGAAATATNTAATTCAGACCATTTTTTTGCTNCTTTTAATAAATTGTANAGGTANTAAGAATGTTTATGCTGTGAAAGGTACNGTATATGAATTAAAAGTAAGCTCAAATAAAATAAGAATTGCTCATGATACTATTCCAGGCTTGATGATGCCAATGGAGATGGATTTTAATATTTTAAATAGTAAGAGTGTAACACATTTANCTGTTGGAGATAGTGTTCACTTTGACNTAGTATGGGAGGATAGACCACACGCTANAAATTTTAAAATAGTTGGAAGAGGTAATTTAATCAATAGANATGATGACTTTTTTAAAGATGAAAACTTCTCTGAAAGATCTATTGGTGANNAATTGGATGATATCACCCTCTTNGATATTGATAGTTTAGAAATTAGTCTCTCAGATTTAGAATATGATTATACCTTTATNTCCTTTATCTTTTCTCGATGTCCAATGCCTACTATGTGTCCTGCTGTCGTTTTAAAAAATAAATATCTTGTTAATTCATTCAAAGAAGATAAGCGCATAAANTTTGTTTTAATTAGCTTTGATTATTTATATGATACTCCTTCAAGGTTAAAAGATTACTATGGCTCCTCTNTGAANGAATATAAAACTTTAGANGTATGGTCGAGCTACAAAAAAGTTAATGATATTTATCTTNTTGGAAAACAGGCAGGGTGCGAATTTTGGGGTATTGAAAAAGAAAAAATTGGGCATACAATGCAGTCTATTTTAATAAATAATAAACGANATATATTAGGTAAGTGGAANGGAGAGAATTGGGATCANAAGATGGTTAAAAATAATATCAAGGCTCTAATAAATTAATCTAGGAAAATTAAGAAGAATGGAATTTATTTACCAATCTTCATCATCATCCCAGTCGTCATCTTCATCATATTCATCTTCGTCATTACTATCAAAATCATAACCATTTTTGTCAAAGTAATCTTTTATTATGGCGTCTATATCTGTACTGCCTTTAATATTCCAAATATAATCTCTTAATCCATCAAGCATTCTAGTTGTATCTCCACCAAGAGAAATAAGATCTCTTCCCCAATCATTTTCTGCACCTTCAGCAGTTAAAACTGAATTATCTGGTAAGTAAGGAGCAGGCATTTTTGTACCTGGCATTATTGCAGAGGGACTGTAAAGCCATTCACTTACCCATTCTGGATTTAATCTTTCTTTAGATAAGGCTAAGTTAGGAGCCCATGTTGGAGCATCTCCAGTGGGAAATTCTTCACCATAAAAATGACAGCTATTACACTGGCCTATTTCATGAAGCTTTGCACCGGCTTTAAAATCTTCCGTTGAAACATCAGTAATTAGATTACTTCTGTATGATATTTTTTCATTATCTGCATGCTTAAAGTATGCTATAATTGCATCCCAATCTTCATCAGGAATCTGGTGGAAACTAGGCATTTTAACCTGCAGGTTTGGTCTAATTATTCCTGGATTATTGAAGAAAGATAATAGCCAGTCAGGATTTGCTTTTCTACCTTCAGTGTTAAGATTTGGTGGAGCGTACTCTGGAGCTCCAATGACGTCGACTAATTGACCTCCCTGATTTTGAATTAAGTGACATCCTTGACAGTTGTATTGTTTTACTAGACGATGGCCTTTCTTATAAATATCAGGATCTTTAAGATGTGCTAAAAGAGGCTCCGAGACCTTATTAGCATTAAATGATAACACTGCTGTGGTTATTGCTTCTATTTCTTCTTCTGAAAAATAAAAGTTAGGCATTTTTAATAGGTCAAGATGTTTGCTCGCTTTACCCCTGTCATATATTCTAGGAGTTCTAAGTTTATTTTCAATCCAAGCATGAGTCGTGTGTTCAATATCATGAAATAGTCCAAAATCAAATTTACCAACTGGTTTAGAACCTTCTTCAGTTATCTCTACACCAATAGGTTTTGCATCATCAAAACCATCTATATTATGACAACCAAAGCATCCATAGTGACGAATACTTTTCTCACCAATAAAGTTTAATTTGTCGTATCTATCCATTTTATTGGCTTTAGCTACAGCAAATTTTTCAGGGTTAGATTTTTTCAGCCAATTTACGGTCAAATCATTGAGGACAGAGTCACTGAATGTATGATTGGGTGAATTTTCAAAATCAATATTTCTATTATTCAGCAGATATGCAGTGAGATCTTTTGCTTGCTGTGGCTCCAATCTCAAATTAGGCATTTTTGTTGTAGGCATATACTCTTGAGGATTCATAAGCCANTTNTAGAGCCATTCTGATGAAACCTTTGAACCTAACCCAACAAGATTAGGGCCGTGTACTTTAGTTAAATTGTAATAATTATTTATGATTGGTGCTTGAGCAGGATCTTCTTCTGAAACGTGACAGCCCATACATCCGATAGAATTAAATAATTTTTCACCGTTAATATGGTCACCTATAAACCTGGATTGATTTTTTTGTATAGGTCTTCTTTTTCCATTAAATAGATATTCAGTTATACCGGCAATCTCAACATCATTGTATGCGGTAACTTCCTCTGTTTCTTGGTTGTCTTGTTCAAATATTGCAGGCATTCTTGTATTATAACGGAAGTGCCTCGGGTTCTTGACCCATTTTGAAACCCAATCTCTATCTAGTTTTTCATTAACTTTTTTGAGGCTAGGACCTGCCATTGCCTGACTCTCCCAGTCAGCATTATAATGACAACCATTACAACCTGATTGATCAACTAAGCTTAGACCAAAATTGAGTTTTTCCGCTCCAGCAAGATCACTAGTATTGGAATGACATTTAAAGCAGCTAGCTTCAGTGTACTTTGTAGGCAACATAGGAGTGAGCCAATGATGCATTTTTTCCCAACCATATTCTTCTTTCCAGCGTTCTTTATCTTCTGGAGTATTTGGTGTGTGAGTAGAACTAACAAAAGAAGTTCCTCTGCTTCTACCTGCATGGCAACTTGTACATCCAAATGTATTCATGTCATGAGGTGATGAGGATGTAATGTAAAGATCTAAATTTGGATGAGTCGTGTAAGGTTGCGGTGCTTCAGAAAAATCAGGGTTATCTATACCTAGATGACAACTTGTACATCGATCAACTACTGGGACTGCGGCAAAATTCACATCATATTTAACATCTGGGACAACGATCTGATGTACTTTGTAATACGGATCTAAAAAGTCGAGGATAGGTAAATCTCGAACAATATCGCCAATTTTATTTGGAACAGTCATTCTATCTCTGTCTAGTTTTGAAAGTTTATTCTTGGTAAGAGTGACTCTCTTTGTGAATGAATCAAGTTCATTCTTCTTTTCTTTCACATCAGACTTTAAATCTTTAATTTTTAACTCAATGGCTTTAATCTCAATTTCAGACTCTTCTTTGATTAACCTTAATTTATCTAACTGTGCAAGAGCAGAATAATATTCATCTTGGTAGGATGGACCATGATTTGGATGTGCATTATCAGCTTCTACTTGATACTTTAAGGCATCAACTTGCCCTTTGAAATCTTGATAGTCCATATTTTCTTTATAATACCTAGCGTTCAAGATTTTAAGAGAATTCTCTAAGTTCTTAAGGTCTTCACTTTGGAAAGCAAATAATTCGTTTGCCTTTGCTAATTCTTCTTCATATTTATCTTTATCATCTTCAATGAGTTCCCATTCATCTTGAAGTTTTTTCTTTTCGATTTCAACTTGCATTTTTCGAAATTCTCTCTGGTACTCTTTAAATTCATCATCATTATCATCAATGAAAGTCCAGACAGTAGCGGCTAAAAATATGATCGAAGATATGGCAAACCACTTGTTCAATACATTTATATCCCAATATCTTTCGTCGTTTTTAAACATAATCTATATATTAAAGAACCATTCTGGGATTGAAACAAAGTAACTAAGATTAAACATCCACCTTAAATACATCTTAATGGGTAAGGAGAACATCACTAAGCCAAAAACCATTAGGGAAACATATCTTATGGGACCGTATGCTTTGAACATGTCTTTTAACCATGTTTTTGCAAGTAATACAGGTAAAACGAATAAGTAGAAACCAACGACTCCTAAACCTAAAAATTCGCGGATTAATATGTTATCTGGTAGCCCTTTACCGAGTAGTTTTACCCAAAAATATTCTGATAAGCTGACACTACTCAGTGCGACGACTTTGTGCGAATCCCAATATTCAAATGGACCATAAAAATTCCAATTAGGGCCCCTAAAAAATGTTCCTAAAACAATTAGGAAAAGCCATAAAACCAGCCATCCGTACATAAAAATAAAAATACCAACCCTTCTTTCTTTAAATGAGTAGTAACCATCGCCCTTTTTGTTGATGTCCATGTAAGGTATTGCACATAACCCTATAATTATGAATATTGGCAGTACGATTCCAGCAATCCAGGGATCATAATAAACTAACATTTCTTGAAGTCCTAAAAAGTACCATGGAGCTTTTGATGGATTAGGGGTTGCTGCTGGGTTTGCAGGTTCCTCAAGTGGTGCAGCTACTAATATGGACCAGACGACGAGGAAAACTGTGAAAAGGATTAAAGCAATAAACTCTATATAGACTAAGTCTGGCCAGACTAGAACTTTATCATCTGGATCATTGTATTCACTTGGCTTTAAGCCATTTTCTAACCTCTCATCATTAATATATGCTTTATGCATCCCAAGCCATATATAGAAGAACATAGAATAAACCATGAGTACAATTGGAAAGTTATCAGCCTTCAAAAGGATTATGCTAAAATTTTTGTCCAGAACTCCTATAATAAAAAATATGGTAATTAATACCATTCCAATTGCACAACCTGCTTTTGTCCATAGCAGATGAATACCAAGTTTTCTATTAATTCTGTCAAACCAATCAGTTGGCGGAAATACGAGTGGAGTCAACACGGTTAATATTGTAAAGCTTATGGTTGGTGATGATAAGTAATCTACAATTGATTTGAAGGTTGCTAACAATTTATTTTTTCCAATTATTTAGTTTATAAAGGTCCTGAAATACCGCCGTCTTTTCTAATTCGCCAAAAATGGACAGCCATAAATATCATCATAATGAATGGAACAGCTATGCAATGTATAACATAGAATCTAAGTAAAGTCCCTTCACCCACAAATCTACCTCCTAAGAGAGCAAAGCGAACATCGGAACCTACATGAACTAGATTAATATCACCTATTGCAAGTAGAGATGCACCTGGCCCCTCTGAGCCAATAAATGGATGAGCCCTAGCCATATTTGATCCAACAGTAACAGCCCATATCGCTAACTGGTCCCAAGGTAAAAGGTATCCGGTAAATGATAAAAACATAGTCATAGTCATTAGTAGAACACCAACACCCCAATTAAATTCTCTTGGTGGTTTGTAGGACCCTGTCATAAAAACTCTAAGCATGTGAAGCCAAACTACTAAAACCATAGCATGCGCAGCCCATCTGTGGAGTTCTCGCATAATTCCAAGTGGAACTTGCTCTGCTAAGTCTATAATATCAGTATAAGCATATTCTACAGTTGGTCTGTAGTAAAACATTAGAAGTATTCCAGTAATTGTGAGATTCACAAAGAGAAAGAATGATAAACCACCCATGCACCATGTATATCCAACTTTAACAGCATGTTTTGGAAGTCTTGCAGGGTGGAGATGCAGGAAAACACTTCCAAGAATTGCATGCATTCTTTGTCTTCTAGTGTGAGGTACACCAGATCTTATGATAGACTTCCAAACCTGTGACTCACCAAGTTGTTCTAAAATAGATTTCTTTTTTTCGTTTTTTGCCATATATATTTAAAGGTTATACTTTTAAGAAAGAATCAGGGTTCTCCCATTCGCCTTTTTCCCATTTAAAACTTTTTGTCTTATCAACTAAGATTTGACCATCATTTGCCAAACTAATCTTAAATCTTTCTAGCGGTCTAGGAGCGGGACCTTCAAAATGGATGCCTGTCATTCTGAATCCACTACCGTGGCATGGACATTTAAATTTAGATTCTGCTGGAAGCCAGTTTGGTGTACAACCCAAGTGTGTGCATACAGTTGATAAGGCAAAAATTGACTCATCATCTCTTACGACCCAAGCGTTGTATTGCTTTTTGAATTTGATATCCACACTATTTGCAGAAAAATCATCAGGAAATCCAATTTTAAATGTCTGAGGGGGCTCAAAGAGGACATTTGGAAAAAGAAATCGGATAATTACCGTAAAAAATCCGCCTGTTACTCCGACGTAGGCAAGCCAGCCCACAGAAAGCCAACTTAAAAAACTGCGTCTATTTTGATCAGGCTTTACGAAAGGATTTTCTTTAGAAGAGCCGACTGAAGCAGGGGGTGTTATTTTTTCTTCACTCATGATATACGTATGTTATTGATAAGTTTTTTCTATAGTTTTTATTACAGCATTACGAATTTTTAAATTTTCGTCCAAAGTTAATCCTTTTAATTTAGAGTAGAAACGATCATGTTTCAAAATAGATGTTACATAAATTGCTGTGGAAATTACTTGATCTATTTCTGAGGGGCTTAATTCAGGGAAAGAGCTTAAATAATTTCTATCAAGGAGGTTCTCAATAATGAAAACGCTGCTTGTATCTCCCATTTTTGCTAAACCAACTGCCGCATCCCATCTGATATTGGGTTCTTCATCGTAAAGTAGCTCCCTAAGGAATGGAATAGAACTGGTATCCCCTATATATCCTGTAGAAATAGTAATGGCAAGCCGCTCATCACTATACTGTGAATTTTTTAGCAGAGATTTTAATTTTGGAAGGGCATTTTTAGCTCCAACCATACCAACTGATTGAATTGCAGCTAATCTTGATTCTCTGTTTTCATCATCAAGGCCTGCAGTCAGTACATCAGCATAAAAGTTATCTCTAGTTACTCCCATTGCAATTGCTAGGTATGATCTAACAAGGGGGTCATCATGTTTAGAATGACTATATGCAGAGATCATTTGATTTTTAAATGATAGATCATTGGGTATATTATCAGGGTTATTAAANACTTTTGATAGCTCATAGGCAGATTGCCATCTTTTTGATGCAGAACCAATTTTAATTTGATTTAAAAGTTCGGACGCATCATTTGTTTCAAAGGTGATAAAGCGGAATAAGAGAAAAAAAACAGCTCCAAAGATTGCAATCATAAAAGGTATCAAAAAAAAGGAGTAGTATAGAGTGTATATTCTACTAGATTCTTTACTACTTTCAGATTCTTTTATNTTTTCATTCATNNTTNATNAAATTTATTTATTTTTNACTTTTTCAATTTCAAATTTTAACTTTTTTGTTAATTTGGATAACTTTCGNACTTCCTTTTTCAATTTGATTTGTTCACCTAAAAGTATAAAAGCAAAGATAATTATCAATACTGATATAAGTGGCATAGATTCCATCTACTGCTCTTTTAACGTATCCTTTTTTTTCATNTCTAAACCNAGTAATATTGGAAANATGAAGAGAATAATACATCCAAACACTAGAATACCAACTGCCCATTCAAGATGATCCATTAACCAATTTAGTGTAAACCATTCCATTAAATTATAGTACCCATGTAATTAGAGTTATATAAATAAGCAATAGAATAGTACAGATAACCATAGAGATAATCTGGGACTTAGTGATAACTGTTTTTTGATTTTCTGACAAAGTTTCTACTTTATTTCAGGCATGGGAGGTTTTTCAACTTGGCCCCGCTTAATTTTAACCATCATAGCTTTAGCTTTTGCTCTGGCTACTTTGTTGGTACATTCATTTACAGTGGTCATATCACCATCAATACCTTTATTGACTAAGTAGGCAACTAAATCTTCTTTAGAAAGGGCATCAATACCTCCAGCGACAGCAACTGGTGCGCCTGCAGCTGGAATTTCAGGCATGGGAGGTTTTTCAACTTGGCCCCGCTTAATTTTAACCATCATAGCTTTGGCTTTACCACGTAATACTTTGCTTGTGCAATCATTAATAAAAGATATATCGCCATCGAGTCCTTTATTAACTAAATAAGAGACCATGTCTTTATCAGAAAGAGCTTCTAGTCCTCCTCCAGAGCTCAATTGTGATTTTTGATCTAATTCTTCTGGTATGTGTGTTTCAATTTTGGGGACGATGGAATCTAAAACTTGCAAAATTTTTGATTTTTTTTGCCAATTAAATTGAGACAATATTGAAAAAAGACCTGCTGAATTCCTCTTGCAAGTGACCCAAACTCCTGAATCAGTCTCATTGATTGAAAAAGAAACATATTCTTCAAGAAAAGGAGAACTTTTAAAATTAAAGCCAAATTCTTTTTCTTTTTCAAATGTCATTACTTTGCATTTAAAGTAAGGTGCAAGTGTATTTACTCGTGCCTTAAAGAATGAACCTGGTTTTAGTTCATTTTGATCAAATGAATAACGATGAACATACCTATCTTGATCCGAAATAGGTAGAGCGCGCTGGATTTCGTAGAACCAGACATTGTACATATCAAGTGAAATCAATGTTTTCCAAATGATCTCTTTACTTGTTTGGAAATAATGCCTGATAAGACTTTCACTCTTGAATGGGATCCATGTAGACCAGGAAGTTCCAATACCTTTTTTTGGGATATCTGGAATTTTTAATTTTGGAACATCTTGTGTAATACCTTCAATAGACAAATCTTTGGATCCAATATGCTCAATTCTACCATTACTAAACTCAAGTTCATACTTGGTAGGATAAAAGTAAATCTGTTTTACTATACCTGTCTCTCCAGTAGAGAGAACGGTGCATTTTGTTCCAATATCTATTCGATTTAATGCCATGACTAAAATTAATTTATGTTATGTATTTTTACCTTTTCTTTTAATAATAAGGTTTATAATCATATTAAAAGAGTGCTAAAACTTAAATCAAATTTATTTAATTTTAAAACATATCCATGAACAAATTCCGTTCATTTTCAAACATAACTATCTCATTTACTTATCTCTTGATATTTATAGGTGGCTTGGTACGTGTTTCCGGAGCTGGAATGGGTTGTCCAGATTGGCCAAAGTGCTTTGACAGATGGATACCTCCCACTAATATTGAACAGCTACCAGACCATATTGATCCTGCTCTTTTTAATATAGTTTTAGCTTGGATTGAATATTGTAATCGTTTGTTTGGTGCATTTGTGGGTCTACTTATAACGGTCACTATGTTCTTAGCTTTGAAGCATCACTCTTCAAACTTTAAAATAAAGTTTGTTGTGATATCAGCTTTTATTTTAACGCTTGTACAAGGCTGGTTAGGTTCGGTTCTGGTGCATACTGTTTTAAATCCAATTACAATTACTCTTCATTTAATATTAGCATTAATTATCGTTCTGTTGCTTGTATATGGATCTCAAACTTCTTACTATTTACAATTCCCAAATTCAGAAAAGAAGAGTAATTACAGATCGGATCTCAAAACTCATTTTTTATTTTTGTTAGGGATACTAATCCTTGAAATAATTTTGGGTACTGAGATAAGAGGTGGTTTAGAGATGATTCGTAAAGAAAACCCAATCGTAGATAGTCAGTTTCTTCTTGATATGTTGGGACCTTTTAAATATGCTCATACAATATTTGGCATCTTAATTGCATTGATTTCGTCATATTTGTGGTACCATCTCACCATTCAAGAAAAAAAACCATCAGGCCTAATAAAAGTTACTTCAACGCTTATAGTTTTTTTAGTTTACAGCCAGATCTTTTTAGGTGAAATTTTAGTTTTCTTTGATGTTATTCCGCTAATACAGCTCTTTCATTTGTGGTTTGCATCACTGATTGTTGGTTTGGTAATGATACAATTTTTAGCTTGGAAGCAATCACAAATAGTAAATGAATAAATACATATATTTCGGAATAACCACAGTAATAATCTTAGCCTTAGGTGCTAGTTGGACTATTAAAAAAGCGAGCTCATCACATTCATTGAAAAACATTAAACAAGTTCCAAATTTTTCTTTAATTAATCAAAATGGAGATAGTTTTACTGAAAAAAAATTAAAAAATAAAATTTCAGTATTAGACTTCATGTTCACGAATTGTCCAGGACCATGCCCGATTATGTCAAATAATATGAATGAACTATATAAAAGCTATGGTAGTGTTGATCAAGTTCAATTCATATCAATTACAGTTGACCCCGAGAATGATAATACCTCCCAGTTAAAAAAATATGCGGAATCATATGGAGTCTATGATGAAAGATGGCAATTTTTAACTTCGGAAATAGAAAAAATTAAAACCTTAAAACAAGAGGGTTTTATGTTATACGCTGGTGAATTACCTCAAGCTCATGCTATTAAATTTATTCTGATAGATGAAAAAGGTAATATAAGACAGTATTACGATGGTACAGATGATGCGAGTATGGCTGTTTTGAGAAAAGATATCAATCTTCTTTTAAAAGAATTCAAACGAATTGAAACGTAATCCTAAAATAGCAAGCTCAACTTTCGCAGCATATATAGAGCTAACAAAACCCAGAATAACTTATTTAATATTAGTTTCAACTGCTCTCGGATACTTTTTAGGAGCAGAGGGCATAGACGATATTTGGAAATTT
>NZIX01000089.1 GCA_002691785.1 Fidelibacterota bacterium
GTTGATTTTAATGAGCTAGAGAATGGTGCAACTCGTGTAATTGTATATGATGCCAATAACTCAAATATTGATCCAGGTTCTGGAGCGATATTAAATATGGAATTAATGGTTCATGTAGATGCATATAATTCAAATGTGGGTGTTAATTTTGAAAATGTGACTGTGACAGATGGTATTGGAGGTACTTATTGGGTTTCTAGCGCGGATTCTGGAACTGTAACTGTTAGCCCAGGTTACATTGAAGAACCTCACAACCTAGAAGCTCAGAATGGTATGGATGCTCAAGTTTTACTAAACTGGGAAGCTCCTTATGGACCGATTCCTGAAGACTTTTTTGAAGATTTTGAAGAGGGTGTCATTCCAGATGACTTTACAACAACTACAAATTCTGCTCAAGGGTGGTTTATCACTCAAGATGGTTCTAGTGCCTTTTGGGGGATACCATCACATACATGGTATATGTGTTCAAATGATGATATGGCTGATGATGATGGATCAATGGATTATTTAATAGCCCCACCCTTAAACGTAAGCGGTGCGGAAAACATTACCCTTAACTTTGCTTCATATTACGATGGTGCATATGGACAGACAGCACATATAGAAGTAAGCACGGATGGCAATTCTTTTACAGAGGTAACCTCATTGGATCCTATGTCAGAATGGGTTACTGAATCTGTTGATCTTTCAGAGTATGCAGGAGTTTCAAATTTGTATATTGCTTTTCATGCTGATGATAATGATGCTTGGGCATCTGGATGGGCTGTCGATGATATTTTAGTCACTTTTGGAACTCGTGACCTTAATAGGGTGGTTCATTATGAATTAACAGAATTAGGTCAATGGTCTGTAACTGCACCAAAATCTGAAGTAATAAGAGAATTTCCTGGTGGTATCCCTCATGATTTAAAAGTAGACCTTCAAAACCCAATACTTGAAGAAAATCGTCCAGTAAATATTGATGCATTCAAGGTTTATCGTTCCTTAAGTAACTCTAATGGATTTGAAGAGATTGCTGAGGTGGGTGGAAATACGACTACTTACTTAGATGAAGAAGTTGTGAACAGCACAACTTATTATTACCAGGTTACGGCTATTTATCCGGATGGCTCAGAATCTGGTCCGACAAATACTGTGAGTGCAACTCCGGTGGAATGGGTTGAGATTAGTATGGATAATGGCTCATCGCTAAGTGGACAGACAGATACCTTAGATATTTATATGAATAATGAATCAGATATTAGTCTTTTCTATTTTGAAATATCTGATTATCCAGATGTTATTAATATTTTATCTGTTATTCCAACCGATAGAACGCAAGGTTGGTCCTGGCCTGATCCTGTAAATAACGGAGATGGCTCTATGCAGTTTACGGGCTATGCAATTGGGAGCTCCATGGGGCCTGGTGATGGTGCCGTTTGCAGAATAGTGGTATATCCAAATGCAGAAGAGGAGTTGAATGTTAATCTCTCATTTAGTTCTGCAACTCAGGTTCAAGACGCAAACTTTGTAGATTTAAACTGGACAGCTGAAAATGCAATGTATGAAGTCGGCATTGAAACTCAGACTATAAACTTATTAGGTGGCTTTGGTTTATCTGGGGAACAAACTGACGCATCAGTCTTTATTCAAAATACTCAGCCTGTATACGGAATTCAACTTGATATTTTAGCAGATCCTCCTTTTGTGTCTGGTGCCGATTTAGCTTTTAATGAGTTTTTAAACCTTGATACCTGGGAAGTATCAGGTTCAGAAGTTGGTGGTAATATTTACAGAATATTTGCCTTTGATAATACAATGTCTAATCCTATTGAGCCTGGGTCTGGTCATTTGGTGGATATTATTTATGATATATATGGCGGAATACCAGATGAAACTATTGTTGATATAACCGTAGACGAAGCTGTTTTAACTGATGTGAATAATTTACCTATGTATACTGAAGGTACTCCACATGCATTTTACATTGGACAGCCTCCGGTAGCATGTACCATTGAGAATTTAAATGGAGAGTTAACACCCGGAGGAATAGCTACCTTTGAAGTTCACTTAGAAAATACTGAATCATTCAATATTCTTGAATTTTATATTATGGATATGCCAAATAATATGGTTGTGACGAGCGTAACTCTGATGAATCGCTTTGAAGACGGTGTCATAGACGGTAATACTGAAGAGCAGGAAGATGGCAATTTTTACTTTCTAGGTTTTGATTTCAGTTCAGGTGTTGAACCTGGAGAGGGAGCTATCATGGAAGTTGAAGTACAATTCTCAAATTTGCTTGATAACTCCTCAATTGTTTTTATGTTTAGTTCTATTGCTGCTGGAGATGTTAATGCGAATCCAATTGTAGCTATCGGAGATAGCTTTGGTCAGTTCTTTAATGGGACTTTATCAAACTCTGATGAGCTCTCCCTTCCAGAAGAATTTGCTCTAAATCAAAACTATCCAAATCCGTTTAATCCATCAACAATTATTCCTTATGATTTATCAAAAGACTCTAATGTCAAAATAGAGATTTTTGATTTAATGGGTCGAAATATTAAAGTACTTTTCGAAGGCAACCAATCTGCTGGACATCATAAGCAAGTATGGATGGGAACTGATAACTTTGGAAACCCTGTTGGAGCAGGTGTCTACTTATGTAAAATGTTTACACCGCAAAAAGTGTTTATGCAGAAAATGATCCTAATGAAATAATGTTGTGTTAACCTAGAAAAGACTTGAGCGTACTTTTCTAGGTTAAATAAGAAATGCCTTTGAGTAGTGCTGGCGTAGTATTTTTCATTTGTAGTTTTTGTAATTTTGTTTTTCAATAATTTAAAATAACGGATTATTATTTTCAAATGCATAAGAAAAAATATTTTTTTATATTAACTACTTCTTTGCTTTTAAGTGCAGTAATTGCTCAAGAAAGTGAAATTAATTCAAAAAATTTAGAAAAAAAAACCTCACAAATATCCAATAGTTTATCTGAAAAAGATAAGAAAGTAGATGAAGATTTAAATTCAGATTCTAAGTTTAAAAACTTCTTCAGTAAGTTGTTGAATCGATCAAATGAAAATAAAGAAGAGTCAGTTCTCTCAGGNGCAACTAAATTTGATCCTGAGACTGGTGAATTACTATCTACTCAAAAATCGTCATCAACTAATCCTTTGAGCGTAGAAGACGCTCTTCAAGACTCCTCAAGTTCTAAGCTTAAAAATTTCTTTTCAAAGTTTTTTAATCGATCAAGTAGAGATAGTCTTTCAGATTCGTTGTTGATGGATAAGAAAGAACAAATCCTTGAAATATCAAATAGTTTAAAAGAAATAATAGAACTGGTTTATGAAGGTAAAGATGTTCAGGCAAATGCAGGAACTGATATTGCCATGCCTGCAGGGTCCTGGNTTATATTAGATGCCTCAGGCTCTACTCCAAAAAGTGAATTTTTAACTTACGAATGGTCTTTTCCACCTGATTTTTTGTACAAGGGAGATTATTCATTTAGTGTAACTGATGATGTAGAATTGTATGAGGATGCTAAATCTGAAAATTATCGAAGTATTAAGAAGATTATTACTCAAAATAAATATATTGAAATAGAACTGCCCAATAAAAAAAGTGGTTCTAAATTTTCTTTGAATCTTAAAGTTAAAAGTGAATATGGAAAGACAGATGAATCCTCAATTTCAGTATTATTTATAGATCAAGTTGAACCCTTATTTAACAATGCTTTTTCATATGGTGCCACTAAAGATTCATCGAGTGCTCAAAGAGTCTATGACTTTTTTATTGAATCAGAAGTTAATGAATTTGCAAATGCTTATGGTGATAGCTCTATCCATAGAATCTCTAGACCAAATCAGATTTCGCTTAATAAGGAATTTTTATCTATTCAACCTGTAAATAAACAAAATGCTTCTCTACAAGAAATTGAATTAATCAATGATATGATCTTTAATCAATGTAANACACTAGGCATAAATAATGTTCTAGATCCAAATCGTAAAATTTCTCCTACAGTACAAACTAAGAAGTATATTCAAAAAAATATAGTTGTGTCAGATACATTAATCGCTATAAATGATAATACTCCTTTGTTCAAAAAGGCTTTTAAGCAATTTAAATCAAAGTTAAAAAACGATTCAAATTCAAAAGATCAAAATATAGATAGTACTTCGGTTTTGGAAAAAAAAGAGCCTTTATCCATACCTCAATTGTTTAAATCTTATCAAAAAGAGGATGTAAATAATTACTATTTATTAGATTCAACTAGTTTTCAAGATACTCTTGAATATGAAGAGTTAGAAGATCTTGCCCTTATCTATAACTCAGGCTGCCTCAATGATTCTTGTGGGGCTGAAAATGCATTTTTGGAAGGAGTCGGTCAACTTCTTACTTGGAGTATTGATGACTCATCTGAAATTAGTTTTCATTATTATGACCTTACAGAAAGATTAAAAAAAGATCCTCAATGGATATGGAAATCTTCATCTGATGGTATTAAGCCAGATTACTCAGAAAGTATTAAACCCTCTGATGTAATGATGGANCAGGGAACGATGGAAGCTGAAAAGGTAAGTGAGGNCAAAAGGATNCCCCGCGTCTATTTATCTCAGGATATTTATGCAGCGGTAGAGGTTATTTTATCAAATCAAATTATGAAGAAAAGAAATTTTGCAGGCAGGGTAAAAGAGCGCAATCAAAAAGCGATGACCTTAGTAAAGAAAAAGCCAATTATCTTTGCGGTCTCTGTTGCAATGCTCACTCAGGGAGTATCCATGCTTATAAAAGGTGAGGAAGATTCAAAAAAGGATCTTCCACCGGGAAAATTTCCACCAATTTAAAGAAAAATAAAATTCGTATTACGTGACTATTTAAGGAGTTGTTATGAAAAAGTTAGGATGTTTTTTTCTATGTTTATTTGCACTTGCCTTTGGACAAAAAGAAGGTAAACCTCTTAAAGATAATAAGCAGTTAATTCAAATGAATGAAATGAAAAGTATGGAAGATAGTGTGGTTCCAAAAAGGCTTTCTTATCAAGGTTTACTAACAAAGGCAAATGGTCAACCTGTTTCAGATGGTGATTATCAAATAATATTTAAGCTTTTTGATTCAAAAATAGATGGGAGTTATTTTTGGGAAGAATCTCAAATCGTATCCATTAATGACGGTCTCATTAATATAATTCTAGGTGCAAATACTCCCATAGAAAAAGTCCCGGATCAGGCATATCTTGAGATTGATATTGATGGAACTGTGTTGTCACCCCGTCAAGAAATGACATCTGTATTTTATGCAATGGTATCGGATACATCTAAATANTCAAAGGGTGGTGATTACTTTGACCTTGATAATCGTCCAGATTTATCTATTTATTCTAAAAAAGATACTTTAGGAAATTATGTGTTGAATTCGAGTCTGGATTCAGTTGCATTTTCTGGAGATTATAATGATTTGAGAAATCTACCAAACTTAAATGATCTCAACCTAGATACTTTAAGTAATTATGTAATGAACGATGCTCTGATTAGTCTTACTTCTGCCCTTTCTCCAGTTGCATTAAGCAATGATTACAATGATTTAAATAATCGCCCTAATCTATCATTATACTTAACAAGTGATACCTTATCTAACTTTGTAACACAACAAGAAATAAGTGAAGTTGCTATCAGCAATGATTATGAAGATTTAGATAATAAGCCTGATCTATCTATATACGCATCAGAGGATACATTAAGTAATTTTATTCATTCCTCTGAAATAAATATTGACTCTCTAATAGCACCTGTAAACTATGAGGACCTCAATAATATTCCTGATTTAAGTATATACGCTACGGAGGATACGCTTGCTCAATATCCTTTAAACTCTAGTCTAGATTCAGTTGCATTTTCTGGAGACTATAACGACCTAGAGAATACTCCAGTTTTAGGTGTGGATGTTCAACCTTACGATGATGATTTATTAGATTTGTCAGACGGAACCCTTTCAAATTCAAAGGTTCGTTATTTAGAATCTGTAACCTCCGATGTTCAAGCACAGATTGATGCTTCTGTTGGAATTTCAGATGATCAGGCAGCTGCAATCGAGAACAATACTGCAAAGATTGGTTATCGTGATGAGTTAGTCTCTGCTAATGAAGATGTCGTGGCAAATACTGCAAAAGTTGGTATTACCACAGATCAAACTACGGCAATCATCAATAATACTGCAAAAATAGGTTATACAGATGCTCTGGTTTCGGCAAATAGTGATGTCATAGCAAATACAGCTAAGGTTGGAATTACAGATGATCAAGCATCTGCTATTGAAGCTAATACCGCAAAGGTCGGAATTACTACAGATCAGGTAGCTGCAATAGAGGCCAACACCGCAAAAGTAGGGATTTCCGCAGATCAGGCAGCTGCAATTGAAGCCAATACTGCAAAAACTGGAATTACCACAGATCAAGCTACGGCAATTATCAATAATACGGCTAAGGTAGGCTACACAGATGCATTAGTCTCTGCAAATGAAGATGTTGTGGCGAATACTGCAAAGGTTGGTATCACCACAGATCAGACCACAGCAATCATCAACAATACTGGCAAAATAGGTTATACCGAGGCCTTAGTGTCTGCAAATGTAGATGTGGCTGCCAATACC
The DNA here is from genome assembly GCA_002691785.1 of Fidelibacterota bacterium. GTDB lineage: Bacteria > Fidelibacterota > Marinisomatia > Marinisomatales > UBA1611. Next base: position 6,631 of record NZIX01000089.1, read on the forward strand.
GCGAAGGTTGGAATTACTACAGATCAAGCTACGGCAATTATCAATAATACGGCTAAGGTTGGTTACACAGATGCATTAGTCTCTGCGAATACGGATGTGGTTGCTAATACCGCAAAGGTCGGGATTACCGCAGATCAGGCAGCGGCAATTGAAGCCAATACTGCAAAAGCTGGAATTACTACAGATCAGGCGACTGCAATCATTAATAATACCGCAAAAGTGGGGTATACTGAAGCCTTGGTATCTGCGAACACAGATGTGGCAGCCAATACCGCGAAAGTTGGGATAACCACAGATCAGGCAACTGCAATCACTAATAATACCGCAAAGGTTGGTTATACTGAGGCTTTAGTCTCAGCCAATACAGATGTGGCTGCCAATACCGCGAAGGTTGGGATTACNACAGATCAAGCAACGGCCATTACTAATAATACTGCAAAGGTNGGNATTACNACAGATCANGCAANNGCNATTACNNNNAATACTGCNAANGTTGGGATNACCACAGATCAGGCAAGTGCAATTACGGCNAATACTTCGAAGGTTGGGATAACCACAGATCAGGCAAGTGCAATTACGGCAAATACTGCAAAAGTTGGGATAACCACAGATCAGGCAAGTGCAATTACGGCCAATACTGCGAAGGTCGGGATAACCACAGATCAGGCAACTGCGATCACTAACAATACAGCAAAAGTAGGATACACAGATGCGTTAGTATCTGCTAATTCTGATGTTGCTGCAAACACAGCTAAGCAGGGAATCACAACAGCTCAAGCCAATCTTATAGATGCTATTACCTCTACAGCGACAGAATTAAATTATACAGATGGCGTGACCTCAAACATTCAAACTCAATTAGATTCAAAAGGCGCTGGAAGTGTGAGTTCCTTATCAGACTTGAGTGTTACCTCAACTGCTACAGAATTAAATATTCTTGATGGTGTGACTTCCACCACTGCAGAGTTAAACATATTAGATGGAGTAACTGCTACAGCTGCTGAATTGAATTATACTGATGGTGTAACATCAAATATACAAACTCAGTTAGATGCAAAGGGAACGGGAACGGTGAGTTCATTATCAGACTTGAGTGTTACCTCAACTGCTACAGAATTAAACATTCTTGATGGAGTGACTTCTACTACTGCTGAGTTAAATATTTTAGATGGTGTAACCGCTACAGCAGCAGAATTGAATTATATAGATGGCGTGACTTCAAATATTCAAACTCAATTAGATTCAAAAGGTGCTGGCAGCGTCAGTTCATTATCAGACTTGAGCGTTACCTCTACAGCGACAGAATTAAACATTCTTGATGGTGTGACTTCCACCAATTCAGAGTTAAACATATTAGATGGTGTAACCGCTACAGCTGCTGAATTGAACTATACAGATGGCGTGACCTCAAACATTCAGACTCAGTTGAATACCAAGGGAACGGTGAGTTCATTATCAGACTTGAGTGTTACCTCAACTGCTACAGAATTAAACATTCTTGATGGTGTGACTTCCACCAATTCAGAGTTAAACATATTAGATGGTG
>NZIX01000090.1 GCA_002691785.1 Fidelibacterota bacterium
TATAAATTAACTTTAAATCATCCCAGAGCTTTGAATAAAAACTTAGGCTATTCAATATCGGCACGATATGCTGAAGAATATTGGTTTGATAGTTTTCAATGGTACGGAGTGGGTCAAGTTGGAGGTGATTGGACCATTGACTCACAAATATCCTACATATGGAGCGAACAAAATATACTATTCAAGGCAGGAATTAATAATGTTCTTGGCAAACCTTACAAGGTAACTGCGAATTCTCCTAAAGTGGGTAGTACATTTTATCTAGCTATGGAGTATGACGGGTTGATTAGATGAATTTGAAAAAAAAATATGAAATTAAAGTTAATTACTTTTNATAGTATAGATTAATACTTTACTTTTTTTNCCTTTTACTTTTATTGGTTCAAGTTTTTCATAATTAAAATGTTCCTTAGTTTTATTCCAAACTGTCTTTGATACAATAATTTCATCAGGTTTTGCATAAGAACATAACCTTGCACCTAGATTAACCGTATCTCCAATTACAGTGTAATCCATCATATCTCTTGAACCTATATTACCCGATACAACTACACCTCTATTAATTCCCATACCAACTTTAATTGGAATTAAGTTATTTTTTTTTCGTTCTTTGTTGAGAGATCTAATTTTATCTTGCATTTCTATTGCCGTGGAAACAGCTCTATATGTATCATCCTCTCCTTGTATAGGAGCCCCATAAACAATCATCAATTCATCGCCAATAATTTTGTCAAGCGTTCCATTATTTTTAAAAACGATATCGATCATATCAGAGAAATAGCTATTAAGAGTTTTAACAACCTCTTCAGCTTTCATATCCTCTGACATTGAAGTGAAACCTCTTATATCACTAAAAAGAATGGTTACTTCACGTTCTTCTCCACCAAGTTTCAACTTAGTATCATCTCCTAGTAATTCATCGACAACCTGCTTAGAAACATAGCGTTTAAAGGTGTTTTTAACTTTACTCACATCTGTTATATCTTCTATCGCAATAACTGACCCTAAAGTATTTTGGTTTTGGTCAGTTCTTGGAGAAACTGAAAGATTTATAATAGATTCTTCAGAAGCCGTTACAAATGGTAAGTTGATTTCAGATTTTGTTTTGTTCTCAAGTTCAGACAATTGAATTAATTCTATGATTTCTTCATCTTTTTCAAAAAGGTACATATAATGATTTCCGATTAACTTTTTCCTATCTGATTTAATGATCTTTATTGCAGCTTGATTTACCGAATCTATCTCACCAATGGAATTTATTGTGATTACACCTGTGGCTATACTGCCTAAAATACTCTCATTAAATTGTTTTGCTGCATTTATATCTTTAAATAATCGTGCATTATCAAGTGCTACAGCAGCTTGATTGCAAAGCGCTGATAATAAATCAAGGTCAGTTTGATTGAAGTTAATTATACCTTTTCTTGTCTCTTTGTTACAAAGCAGCATATATCCTAAAACAGAATCCTTTGCTTTCAAGGGAGCAATTATAATATGTTCCTCACTTAACTTTTTTTGAATTGAATTTGTGATTTCTGGAGAAAAAATAGCGCCTCTACCGGTACTTTTAACTTGTTTAAAAACTTCTAATTTTGATGATAGGAGAAATGATTTTTTATCCCAATTAAAAGATGCAGTCGGTTTTAAAATAGGACTATTTTTATTAGGAATAAGCATGATACCTTTTGAGGCATTAAGAATTCCAACTGATCTCCATAGTATCTCTTCACTGAGTTCATTTATATCCAAAACAGAACTGATAGCTAGACTTATATCAAAAAGAGTCTCCAGCTCTAATAGTTTTAGATTTAAATCGTTCTCTTTTTGCTCAACTTCTTTAATTAAAATATAATTGAAAAGGGCTTTAGTTAAATGATTACCTATAATTCCAAGTAATTTTAGTTCTGTATTTGAAAAACTCCTTCCCATAAATCTTTTTCCAATGCAAAGCACACCTATCAAAAGATTTTTATGAAAAAGAGGAACAATTATGTTAACTTTTAAATGTTCTATAATATTTTTTAATGTACCATCAATCCATTTTATAGATGAATCATATATAATGTGTTGGTGATTAACTTTTTTGAGTTTTTCTCCTAATGATGCTGGTGGTGGAAAGGGATTTGTTTTTTCTAAACCTTGGGATGCTAAAACTGATAAAAGATTAGATTTACTATCAAATAAAAAGATAACCCCTTTTGATGACATTATAGTTCCTAAGGTTAATCGAAGAAGTCCTTTNCCAACGGATTTTGGTTCATTGGAATCTATGAGGACTTCGCCAAGTTCTCCTAGNGAATTAAGATAATATTCTANTTGATCAGAGGCATCTATATCCACAAGTTTGATCTATCAGGATACTATTCCGGTCAAAGCTTCAGTCTCGTTTTCATATAATTCAGAGTAACTAGATATTCCCATTATTTTAAAAGTTTTTGAAACAATAGGAGCAAGATTATAATACCCCAGTTTTCCATCAACCTCTTGCAANTTTTCAATTATTTCAATAAGTATTGATACGCCTATGCTATTAACAACTTTTGAGTTTTCAAGATCAAGTAAGAAATACTTTTTCCCTTTATCTATTTCCGCGTAACATGCTTCAGAAATTTTTTCACCACCAACATTATTTAAATAACCAGANGTTTTTATNATTATGACGTCATCTTTTTCAATAGTTTCTAAACTAAAATCACTCATTTTTTTTCCTTTAAATTTATTTATTTTTAGTCATGGTTACAGTTGTACCTTCAGCAGAAGATTCAAATTCAACCGTATCCATAAGTTCTTGAATTAATTTCAACCCCCAACCCCTTTTATAATCAGATTTAATCTTTTCTTCAATTTTGGGAATTTTCACCTTGGATTTATCAAATCCTTTACCTTTATCAGTAACTTGTATTTCTAATTGATCATGTTTGATTTTAAAGTGTATTTCTATTTGTTTATCGCTTTCACTATGTTCAAAAGCATTAATGCATGCTTCAATCAATGCCATACTTATTTCAGCTGATTTTTCTTCATCGAGACCCATATGTTTTGCAACAACTTCTGCCGTATTCGTCGCTGCTAATTCCATATCTGGAAGTACTGGCAATGTTAACTCTACAACTGGTGGTGTTTTCATTTAATTCTCCTTTTAAAAAGAAATAAGTATTTTAAACTAATTCAAATTAGAATTAGTCTAAAATCACTAAAAATTATATCAAAATGTAATATTAAACAGAAAATTAATTGTATAATTCTTTTATGTTTATATCTTGTGTGTTCATAAAATATTAATGATGTAAATTAAATAATAATATTTTTATATCTTTTAATTTTAATCATCATTTAATAAATCGTATATGACATCCAAAGATTCTTTTTTTCGCTTATTAAAGTATTTAAATCCTTGGAGGAAAAAAGTAGTATCTGCATCCATTTATTCTGCTTTAAATAAAATTTTTGATATCGCACCAGAAGTTTTAATTGGTGTAGCAGTAGATTTAGTTGTAAAAAAAAATGATAGCTTTGTTGCGTCCCTTGGTTTCTCTACGATATCTTCTCAAGTCTGGTTCCTTGGTTTAATAACTTTTATTATTTGGGGCTTAGAATCACTTTTCGAATACCTTTATATGATAGAATGGAGAGGTCTTGCTCAGAAAGTCGAACATAAGCTTAGNGTAGANACCTATGATCATGCTCAAAGATTAGAATTGAATTGGCATGAAAANCAAACTACAGGAAATATATCTGCAATTTTAAATGATGATGTAAATCAATTAGAAAGGTTTTTAAATAATGGTGTAAATCAAATTATTCAGGTCTCTATTTCAACCATAATTATTGGTTTAATATTCTTCTATATATCTCCAATTATTGCAATAATTGCAGTTTTGCCGGTTCCAATTATATTTTTTATAAGCTTATTCTTTCAAAAAAAACTTTCACCTAGATATAAAGAAGTAAGGGAAAGAATCGGCGACTTAAATTCATCTATCATAAATAATCTTATTGGAATTCAAACCATAAAAAGTTTTATGACGTTTAGTTTTGAAAAAAATAAGGTTGATAGCCTTAGCAAGAATTATCAGAATGCAAATATTAAAACAATTGCNTTAAGCAGTGCTTTTAATCCTGTAATAAGAATGGGTGTCCTTGCAGGTTTTTTAGGTACTATTCTAATTGGAAGCCACATGGCATTAAATGGTTCACTTGCAGTTGGATCTTATAGTGTATTAGTTTTTTTAACTCAAAGATTTTTATGGCCATTTACGAGTTTATCAAGCTTAATTGATGACTTTGAAAGATCAATGGCTTCAAGTAAAAGAATATTTGATTTAAAAGAAACAAAAATTAGAATTTTTGANCANGNANATTCNAAAAAANTTGANAATTTAAAATACAANATAANTTTTGANNATATNTCTTTTTCTTATGATAAANGCAAACGNTTAATTNAANATTTTAATTTNGAAATTCCATTTGGTTCNTCNATAGGNATTGTTGGTGATACGGGATCTGGAAAGACTACTATTGCTAAGTTGTTATTAAGNTTATATGANCCTCAAAAAGGTAAAATAAANATTGGTAANTTTAANATTAAAGATATAGAAATAAAAAGNCTNAGAAANAAAATAGGGATNGTTACTCAAGAATCATTTTTATTTAACTCAAGNATTTATAAAAATATATTATATGGNAGTGAGCANTCCTCNTTTGAAGAAATAAAATCTGNAGCTANNGAGAGTCAATCCGTTGAGTTTATNGATAAGCTNGAAGATAAATTTGAAACNATTATTGGTGANAGAGGACAAACNCTNTCTGGTGGGCAAAAACAGAGNATCGCTATNGCAAGAGCGCTCATAAAAAAACCAGATATTTTAATTTTTGATGAGGCAACATCATCAGTTGATAATAAAACTGAACAATTAATTCAAAAATCATTTTTTGATATAAAAAAGAATAGAACATCNATAATTATTGCACATAGATTGTCGACAATTAGAAATTGTGATAATATTTTTGTTCTTCGCGATGGTATAATATCAGAAAAAGGTACGCATGATGAATTAACTGCAAAAAAAGACAGTTTTTATTCACAGCTTTGGAATATTCAAACAGGNAATCAATAATGATAAGAATAGTGATATAGTCGATTTGAAAAAGTTAATAAATNTAAATTTTNATTTAANTNAAATATCTCTTTCTGGAATATTANTTTTAATGAATTATGATATAAATAGTAAAACATGAATATTAAATGAATAGAGAATTTGATATAATATTATGGGGAGCAACAGGGTTTACTGGAAGATTAGTAGCTGAATACTTTCTCAAAGAATATGGATTAAATAAAAGTCTAAATTGGGCGATTGCAGGAAGAAATAAAGATAAGTTAGAAAAACTACGTTATAAATTAAAAACAGTATCAAAAGAGGCTTTGGAAATTCCTATTTTGATTGGTGATAGTCATGAAATAAAGTCACTAAATAAGATAGTGAAACAAACAAAGGTTATTTGCACAACTGTGGGTCCATTTATGGAATATGGCATGCTCTTAGTCAAAGCATGCATTGATAATAAGACTGATTACTGTGATATAACTGGTGAAACGCCCTTCATAAAAAAAAATATAGAATTCCATNATAATATTGCTGCTAAAAAAAAAATAAAAATTGTGCACTGTTGCGGCTATGATTCAATNCCTTCAGATTTAGGATGNTTAATGGTNCAAGATTTTTCTATAAAAAAATTTAANAGCCCNTGTGAAAAAGTTTTANTTTATGNTGGAAAGACAAAAGGTGGATTTAGNGGCGGAACTATAGCGAGCATGATAAATATAACTGAAAAATCTAAATTTGATAAAGAAATGAAAACTTTATTAAAAGATCCATATGCACTCAATGATAAAGATGATTGGAGGGGGCATGATAATCTAGGACAAATAGACGTAAAATGGGATTCAGACTTAGAAGTTTGGACAGGTCCATTTATTATGGCAATGATAAATACTAGGATTGTTAGGAGAACTAATGCCTTAATAAGTTTAAAATACGGGAAAAACTTCTCATATCAGGAAGTAATGACATTCCCCCCAGGTTATTTAAATAAAATTAGAGCAAAGTTATTTAGACTCGGGCTTGGTTTTATGCAAAAATTTTTAAGAAATAAAATATTATCTTTCATTCTAAAAAAATATGTTCTCCCGGCTCCAGGACAGGGTCCCTCAAAATATGATCGAGAAAATGGTTTCTTCAATATTACAATTATTGGAAAAGGTTATAAAAAAGATGGGACNCTATTTAAAGTAAAAGGAGNTATTCANTGCGATAAAGATCCTGGTTATGCAGGAACTGCAAAAATGCTTGGAGAATCAGCAGTTTGTCTTGCATTNTATAAAAAAGAACTTCCCNAATTATATGGGGTTTTAACTCCTGCATCTGGATTAGGAAAANCTTTAATNAGAAATTTAAAACAAAAAGAGATGAAGTTTAATGTAGAAATCTACAACTAGATGAATAATNTAAAATTTAATTTCATTCAATTTTTTTCTTTAATTATTTTGATATCTAGTTGTGGAAGCAATCTTCCAAATTTTGATCAAGGAGAGNTAACCTACTCCAAAGTATTTCATTTTAATTTATCAAAAGACGATTTATATAAATATTCTTTAAGCTGGGTTAGTTCCAAATTTGAAGGAATTCAAAAATTAGAGTATAATAATATGTCAGGCTCGATTAACATTAATGATAGAAATATGGGTAGTCAGTTGATCGTGAATACAATTATTTCAAAAGGTTCATATAATATACCAGAATTTTCAGGAACAAAAATAATGTACACCTGTAAAATAGAATGTAAAAAAAATGAAGCCAGAATAACATTTAGTGACTTCCATTATTTGATTGAAAATAAAACACAAAATATCCTTTGGAAACATATGAATAGAAAAATAAAGAAAAAGTTAGTTTTTCGATTAGATAGTTATATTTTAGATTTTTCTGAACCTGCTAGTCATGAAGGCTTAAAAGGTGACTGGTAGACGCTTATGGAGTTTTCCTTAATAAGAATTTAAATTTAATACAATGACATATCACTTCGATTATTTATTACTTTGTTTATCCACTTTATTTACTTTAATAAATCCAATTGGTATTGCTCCTATTTTTTTAACTTTAACAGAAAGGTTTTCTAATAGTGAACAGAAAATAATTGCAAAAAAAGGTGTACTTACAGGATTTATAGTTTTAATAACATTCGCATATCTAGGGTCGTATGTATTTGCATTATATTCAATATCAATTGATGCTTTTAGAATTATGGGAGGGATCATTTTTTTTAGGAGTGGATTGAAAATGTTAGAATCTATTATTGCTAGGACAAGGACAACTCCTGCGGAAACAGAAGAGGGATTAGAGCATGATGATATTGCAATTAGTCCTATTGGTATTCCCATTGTTACAGGACCAGGAGCAATAACAGCAGTAATGGTTCTTGCTGGAGAGACAGATGGAGCTCAAAAACAAATTCTACTGTTACTATCAATTACATTCGTTATGCTAGTTACTCTCACTATCTTTCTTACAGCACCTAAAATTTTTAATAGGCTTGGTAAATCTGGTGCCCGACTTATTCAAAGATTAATGGGAATGATTTTAATGGTTATTGCGGTCCAATTTATTATTGATGGAATTTCCAATGTAATTGTTACAATTCTATTAAATATTAAATCTTAATCTTTTTAAAATTTCAACTAAAGTTAATAAAAACTTATTCACAGTTCGTATCTGAGACAATTAAGTTTTTAATCGCATGGCGATTTGTGGCTCCTCCAGTACCAGCTGTAAAGCCTACAATAGCATTAAAATCAGTCCAACCTTCAACCTCTTCATTGATATACGTTATATCATTCACTTCAACATAAACGTGTGGAGCATTCACTCTTATTTTAATGGTATGCCAACCATTATCTTCCATTTCAGGTAATGTAGACCATAAAATATATTCGCTCGAATTTCCATCAAATGTAAAGGCTAAATGATCATCTGGTGTGGGGTCTGAACCGCCATTGTAATAAGTATCAATTTCAATTGTCCAGCCCGGAAGACCTCCGTATCCAATTCCTCCTCCTGATTCTCCTAAGAAGGTAGTCATTCGATTAACATCTAAAGCTGTAAAAGTAAGCCCATCAGCTCCAGAACCATCTCCGATATAAAAGTCAAAAGCAATTTCTGCTTGATATCCGCTTATGGTATCTATCGTATTGAAAGCAGTTCCTACTTGATTTGTTTCAACTAGTGTAAGCTCAAGCGTATTTTCATAATCATTCCAAAGGGCAGAACCTTCAAAATTCCATTCTTCAATATTAATTTCTGACATGTTTGTTATTGTTAAACTACATACTATGGCTGTAAGAGTTGCTGTATTAGATGATCCTGATGGATCAGAAGCAGTACAACTGATATTATAAAAACCAGCAGTAGAAGGTAATAACCAGTTCGCAACATCATAGACTGGATCAAGCGTTCCTGATTGAATACTCCAATTTAAAAAGATATCATCGTTTTCTGGGTCAAAAGTACTAACTTCAAAAATATTTTCGCTACTTGGAAAAAATTGGAGTGAATCTTCGGTTATGAAGCTAATTAGAGGTGCTTGATTTAAATCAATAACGTTTAATTCAATTGATGCTGTATCTAAAGCACCATAAATATCTGTAACAATACATGTAATATCATAATTTGATTCTAATGAAGGTGCATTCCAAGTAATTATAGAATCTGAATTTGTTCCTTGAATGAAACCATCTTCAGCTATCCAGCTGTAGGTAATCTCATCTCCATCCGGATCAGATGCTTCGCATATAATGTTTGTTAAACTGTTTGGAGCTACTTGCAATCCAGAATCATTGATAAAATATATTTCAGGAGGGGCATTGAATTGGCCGACATTAATTATTATGGCTTCTGCATCCGAAGATCCATAATCATCAGATACTTTGCAAGTAATTATGTAATATCCGAATTTATTTGGTGCCGTCCATAATGCAGAGTCTTTATTTCCTGAAATTACAGTGCCAGCAGAACTTTCCCATGAATACCTTAATTTATCTGTTTTATTTGTTTTTGCATTACAAATTAAAATAATTTCTTTTCCAATACGAACAGTAGAATCACTAGCACTAAGTGATAAAATTTCAACAATACCCATTTGATCATCACAGCTTAAAATAAAAAAAAGAATAAAAGGATACAAGTTGATGAAAATAAATTTTTCATTCTACTGTGATTTCAATAGTTGCAATGTCAACTCCATTATACTGATCAGAAACTTTGCATGAAATTGAGTATTCTACACTATCCTGGGGAGCTAACCATGTAACCATTTCTGGAGATTCACTTGGTATGATATTTCCATATGCTGTAAACCAAGTATAATCTATGGATTCATTTTTAAGTATGTTTGGTTCATCATCATCGCTTGCAAAGCAATTTAATGTGACAGTTTCTCCAGTAACTACTGGATTAGGCTCAGCTGAAATTGAGTTGATCTCTGGCTCAAAATTAGTTCCACAACTTATTATGAACATTAGGTAATGGATGAATAATAAAACTTTTTTCATATTATAAAATATACAATGTCCTTTTAATTATGGCATCACATAATTTTATATAAAAAAAAACCCCGTTTAAACGGGGTTTTTTAAAGAGCCAGTGATTATTCGCCAGCGACAGAAGCTTTACGATACTCCGTAACGAGTTTCTTAAGTTCTCCAATAGCTTTACGTGCACGACCACCTGCAGCTTTATTACCACCTACATTTTTTTCATGCTCAGTTTCAAAAGTTTCATAGTAACCTTTGATTTCATCAAATAGTTTAGTTGTCTTTGACATGTTATTCCTTTTGTATGTTTTAATTAATTCATAATTATATGAGGGCGGAATATAAAATGCGAAAGTGCATTGAAAAATAACTCTTTTTACTTTTTTTAAAAAAAATTGGTATTTTGGCTTTTTTTCAACAATAAAGTTTCAAAATAACATTATTATCCATTTTGGTTAAGCTAATAAATTTAGTTTTTTTATATTTTCAATAAAGTGAAAAGCATATCTATGAAAACCTAAATCATTAAAGTGAACACCATCGACAGTAAATTCACTATCATGATCAAAACATCCATCCTGTTTAATAATATAAATATTTTTTTCACCACTATCTTTAGCAATATCAATTTGCTTTTTAAGTTCAAAGTTTTTTTCTCTAGCTTGGTTATTAAGTTTTTGATCTAAGTTGCTTAAGTTAGTAAGACATTCCTCAAAAAATATAATCGGCGCTGAGTGTTTATTTGAATTTTTACGAATTTCTTTTATCAAGGGTATGATATTTTTCGAAACTATTCTTGTGTTAA
>NZIX01000091.1 GCA_002691785.1 Fidelibacterota bacterium
AAATTTATTATGTCATTATGTTGAGGAAGTAAAATCAGTAGAGGCAATTTAATATGGTAAAAATTCTAAGTTACAGACAGAAACTTATCGAGTTAGCTAAAATATACAAAATTACAAAGATTTTAGATGATAAGAAAATGACAACTTATGAGATAGAAAGTACACTTTTGAGAAACAAGGTTCCAATACCTTCAAGAAAAAGTTTATTTAATTTAAAATTAAATAAAAATGTAGTTAAACCACTAATTAGTAATACTAACGATATTTTTTACAGTCTAGGAAAGGTTAATAAGTTATTTCTAAGTATACCAAAAAATATTGGTAAATTCTTTTCTCTTTTATTTTTAAGTATAAAAAGTTTCTTCTCATTAATTTCAAAATTAATAATAAACTTTTTAAACGACGTATATAATTTTAAAGTCAGAGAGGATATCGTAAACAAAATCATATCAAGTTTATGTATGAGATCCAACCCTTTAAGTCTTTTATTGCTTTTTCTTAATTTTAATCTTTTGTTCCTAAAATCTTTGTAGCCGTTATGAGTATTTAAATTAGTTATGTAAGCCTTTACAGAAGCACGCAATATAGGAAATTTTAGTATTTTGTGAGTTTGTTCGCCGCTTCTCTCTAGAGGTTCAATTCCTGTTCCATTCCATGTCCATTGTCCAAATATAGCATTGCCCTCTAATGCAAATCTTGATGTTCCCCAACCACTTTCTTTTGCTGCTTGAGCTAAAGCGATGGAAGTTGGCACTATATCCATTCTAAGGCTTAATTCTTTCATGTCAGATTTTTTAACTTTATAGTCTCTCAATTTTTGTCTGAGCCACAATTTCTCCTTATCCGTTGTCATTTTAGATGAAAGTATTTTTACTGTATCTGATATATATCTTGGAGTCTTTTCTTCAAAAACTCTATTTAAACATTTCCCACTCATGAGAATGATATCTAGAAAAGACTCTGCTACATCAATTTTTGCAATGTTCATTGCCATCACAGAGGTTCTCTCTGAAGACATTGTTTGTTGTACTCGTGCAATCAATGATTCAGCCGTAAAAAGGTGAGTAAACATATCCGCTAAAGTTTCACTTAACTGTTGTTCATGTTTTAAATCCTGGCCAAAGGAACAAAGCGCTTCTTGAAAAATCAAAGCTGTTAACATTTTTGCCGATTCTAGAGCGTGTTTTTCTTTGTTGAAAGGATCTTCTTTATTTTCTTCAGCAGAAGTATCCAAAAAGTCATNNAGATTTTTTAAATAATCTCGTAATGAAATTTCNTCCATAAGNACNTTTTTCATCATNTATCCAGTGATNATTGCACGGTTTATTTCATTGGTTCCTTCCCANATTTGATTTATNCTATCATCNCGATANGGCATTGCCATAGGNTACTCTTCGATAAANCCATANCCTCCAAAAATTTGGAGACAATGATCTACTACCATNGAAGANGTCTCGCTNCCATAAANTTTTGCCATCGATGCTTCTACAGCAAANCTTTCCATNGTNTCGCCCATCTTTTTATAATANNTNGAGTCAGATTTATCTAANTCNTCNANAGCATCTTGNATCATNCCAACCGTTCNATANAGCATNGTNTCTGCCACATAAGTNTGAATCGTTATATCTGNAATTTTTCCNATNATNGAGTCAAATTTGGNAAGAGGTTGACCAAATTGTCTTCTTTGAAGCGCGTANNTTATGGTNTCACGGATTGCTAGTTTTGATCCTCCAACGCTTGCTGCTGCAAGNTTATANCGACCAATATTNAANGCATTAAAAGCAATACTTGCTCCTTTTCCAACNTNATAAAGTAGNTTNTCTACTGGAACTTCAGCATTGGTNAATTTTAAGGATGTGGTAGACGAACCTTTCATNCCCATTTTTTTTTCTTCTGGTCCTATAGAAAANCCTTTTGTNTCTCGATCNACNATAAAACCTGAAAATTTATTTCCATCGACCTGGGCAAGTACNGTATAGACATCTGCCCANCCACCATTNCTGATAAATTGNTTTTCTCCNTTTAATACNTAATGTGTACCATCTTCAGATAAAACCGCAGANGTTTTNGCTGACAGTGCATCNGANCCNGAAGAAGGTTCTGTGAGNCCGTAGGCTGCAATCGATTCACCGNTCATTAGCTTNGGTAANTATTTNNTNTTTTGTTCNGGAGTACCAAAGAATACAATACCTAGACTACCAATCCCAGTTTGGACTCCAAAGGTACATCCAAAAGAAGCAGATCCACCAAAACCAACACCTTCTGATACAATGCAAGACGTAATCTTATCAAGCTCGGTTCCTCCATATTCTTCTGGCGCATCTATGCCGATAAGTCCAAGNTTCCCCATTTCTTCCATAATAGATCGACTAAAATCCTCATCNAATTTTTCAATTTTTTTAATATTAGGATGNANTCTTTCACTAACGAATTTCAAAANCATTTTTTCAATATCTTTATGTTCCTGGCTAAAGNTNTCCCTNCAAAGAATGNTTTCTTTAGCAGCTGGAGAGACTAGCCACTGTCCACCAATTTTTAGATCAAGTATTTCTTTAATATTCATTCTTCACTCTTCTTTTTGAGACCGTTTAAAATAAAATTTGAAATGGTATTTATATATTCGTGTGCTTCCACACCTGACTTATCAAATAGGGTAAACCAGTGGATTCCTTCGATATTTACAAGAATAGATAATGCAGTAATTCTTGGATCCACTTTCTTGAACTCATTATTATCAATTCCGCTTTTAATAATATCAATAATGTATTCTAAAAAATGAGAATAAATTTCTTGGAGCTTNTCATTAAAATCAGAGTCTAGTCCAGAAGTTCTCCAAAATTCAACCATAATTTTGAAAGTGTCNGGATTTTCATCAAACTGATCTACAAAATATTGAAATAATGCTCTAAGTTTGTCTGATGAGGATTGTTTGTCTTCAAGGCAATTAAATATTCCTTCGCTATATTCATTAAACCAGTAATCTATTAAAGATANATAGACGTCTTTTTTTGATTTGTAATACCAGTAGATAGCCCCNTTAGATAATTGTGCTTTTTCGACTATATCNTCCATTCGACTTTGGTCATAACCTTTACTNACAACAACNGCTTGGGCAGCGNNCATTATTTGCTCTTTTCGTATGTCTTTTAGATCTTTATTCATAATATTGACTGACTGGTCGGTATAATTTAAAAAGAAATAAATTTGGTGACAATAATATTATTAACTAAATAATAGTTGACAGAAGAATAAATCTTTTTGTAGCTTAGCTTATTGAGATTAAGTCTCATTAACAATAAGATATGTACTCCCGGGGCTCTAAAATATTTTTCCTTGTTTCGAAATCCAAGGTCTAAATCCCAAGATATAATTTGAAGCCCCAAAATTTAAAAATAATTAGGCTTGATTTACTGTGGTTAGAATTGCACAATTTTAAATTTTATAATTATTAAAGGTTTATTGAGATGAAAAATTTTATAATAAGTACTTTTATCATTATTAGTCCTTCCTTAGCAAACACTTTTCTTGGAAAAGTAATTGACTCCAAATCGGGGATGCCTATTATTGAAGCGAATATTGAATTAATTGGACATTCTAATGAAGGCACAACTTCCGATGAAAATGGTATATTCTCCCTTAGATTACTTACTTCAGAAATAGTATCCTTAAGAATTACCGCAGTAGGCTATGATAAACTTGAAGTTTTTAATAGTAATTACAATACCGATCTAACGATGTTTGAATTAGAACAGAATACCGTTGAATTCTCTCCCATTGATGTGATTGCTGAAAGATCTAGGATCTCAGGTTTTGGGCAAAACTATTACAGGTTACCTGGATCTATAGGTCTTATTTCAAAAAAAGAAGTACTGGAGTTTAATGACACTGATATTAATCGTGTGGTTTCTCAGNTTCCTGGAGTTTATACGCAAGAGGAGGATGGATATGGACTTAGACCAAATATTGGCATGAGAGGAACAGGTCTAGAAAGAAGTGCTAAAATTAATTTAATGGAAGATGGNATATTGATTGCTCCTGCACCTTATTCTTCCCCAGCGGCATATTATTCNCCAACTGCAGGNAGGATGGAGTCCTTTGAAATAAGAAAAGGATCATCACAAATTAAATATGGACCTCATTCTACAGGGGGGTCCATTAACTATGTTTCGGCTACAATCCCACAAAAATTAGATTTTAAAGGAACTATTTCATACGGTGATCAAAATAAAAAACTTGCAAAATTTAAGACCGGAGTTTCTTCTAAAAATTTTGGATTAATGGTTCAGAGTCATTTGGATAATGCAGAAGGATTTAAGGAATTAGATTTAGGTGGTAATACGGGCTATGATAAAAAAGATTTTTTACTTAAAACCCGAATTAATACTAGTTCTAATAATGCTGCATTAGAACTGAAGGTTAGTCAAACTGAAGAATTAAGTAATGAAACTTATTTAGGTTTAACTTTTGATGATTATAATGAGAATCCATATAGGAGATATCTTGCCTCAAAAAATGATCAAATGAATGCAAATCATGACCAAATTACTCTTACATCTGCCATTAGTTTCAACTCAAATTTTGACATAACAACAACATTATATAACAATAATTTTCACCGAAATTGGTATAAGCTAAACACCGTAAATGGAAAAAAAATAGGATCCATTCTTAATCAAGATGAAGGTACAGAATATGCATACAATTTATTATCTGCTCTAAATTCAAATGATGATGAATACAATATTAAAGCAAATAATAGANAATATAACTCAAGAGGAATTCAATCTATTTTGAGATCAAATTTTTCTTTTTTAAAAACAAACCACAATCTGATGATTGGAGTAAGGCAGCATTTAGATAAAATGGATCGATTTCAGTGGTCTGATCTCTATAAAATGCAAGGTGGAGAATTATTTATCACATCACCAGGAATCAAAGGTGAAGGAAGTAAAAACAATAGATTATACTCAGCTAATGCAAGATCTTTTTTTGTAGAAAATGAATTACAGTATGATAAAATTATAATAACTNCAGGATCACGAATTGAAACTATTTCACTTGAAAGAAAAGATTGGGGGAATGATTTGGATAGAGATTCGACTGCAAATTCTATCAAAAAAGCATCACTTAATATTTTCATTCCAGGTCTAGCTTTTTCATACCAATTAGCTAATGGGATTCAAGGTTTTGCAGGTATTCATTCTGGCTTTTCTCCACCAGGACCAGGAATTGATGATGAAGATGAAATATTNCCTGAGGAAAGCGTAAACTTTGAATTAGGTGCAAGATATAATAGGGGGTTTCAATCGTCAGAATTAGTTCTTTTCCNTAATAATTATAAGAANTTATTAGGCGAAGATACTGATGCAACAGGTGAAGGCACCTATGCTCAGTTTAATGGTGGTAAGGTTTTGATTCAAGGAATTGAATTATCACTAAGTAATTTAATTTCTATTAATGATTTTCTATTTCCAGCTTCTCTTTCATTCACGTTTACTGACGCAAGATTTAAAAATAATTTTAACAGTGATTTTGATCCTTGGGGAAATGTCAAAATAAATGATGAACTACCCTATATTCCTAAAAAAATGTTACACCTAAAATTGGGTGTCAATAAGAAAAATATANAATCATATGTTCGTTTTAAGTATGTTGATAAAACCCGAACAGTTGCAGGNCAAGGAGATTTTATAATGGNAAACAGTACAAGCTCTCTTAAAATATTTGACTTAGTTACTAACTATCANNTNAATAAAAACATTTCTTTAAATTTCAAAATTAATAATTTAACAAACCTTAGTGCTGTTGCATCTACTAGACCAGCAGGTTTTAGGCCAATAATGCCTAGACAATACATTTCCTCTTTAATATTTGATTTTTAAATATAATAATATCAAAATTTTTTAAAAACAGGTACTGAAATATGATANACCTAGCCAAGGTATTATAATATATAGAGATCCTTTAATGGAAAAAAATAGAAAGAANATAATTACTACTTTNAGTCCTTTTTCTTCNATGAGATTTTTTATCCCGCCACGTTTATATGATTCTATGCAGGACTTAATAAAATTAGATTTAAAAAGCTTCAAGGTGTTTAATATTTATTGATCCTGATCCATGGAAAAATNATNAANGAATTTAANTANGATTTAGTTGTAAAGGACCTTTCTTAAGCGACTTGATTTTGCCTNGTTGCAGTATTTATATGCTGTTCTGATTTTTCGTTATCAAACAANCNNTTTAAAGCAGCNANTAAGTTGTCAATATCTTGGATTGAATGCTTGGGTGTAACTGTAATTCTCAAACGAGCANATCCTTCAGGAACAGTGGGATAGAAGATAGGCTGTATATAACTATTGTATTGTTGCAAGAGAAGTTTTGAAAAGAGCTTTGCCTTCTTAGTGCTATAGGNGAGAATGGGAATAATGTGACTATTGCTATCAATGAAAGGTATGTCTAAAAGCTTTAATTTTTGTCTAAAGTACTTTGCTTTATTAAAAATATCTTCTCGCTCCTCATCAAGATTCTCTACGATTTCAATACTTTTTGAAGCAGCTGCAGCGATAGAAGGCATCATAGATGTTGTNAAAATAAAACCAGGAGCAAAGGACCTAATGAAATCTATCGTAGTCTGATTAGCAACAATATAACCCCCTATTTGTCCAAAGCCTTTTGCAAGAGTTCCATTAATGATATCAATTTGGTCTGATACATTATTTTTATAAGCAACTCCTCTTCCACCTTTTCCGTATAAACCTACCGCGTGGACTTCATCGAGATATGTGAGCGCATTATATTTTTTTGCAAGTTTTACGTAGTCAGATATATTGGTTTCTGTTCCATCCATAGAGTATAAAGATTCAAAGACAATAATTTTTGGTTGATTTAAATCTTTTTCAGAAAGGAGCGATTCCAGATGTTTGAGATCATTATGCCTAAAAATAGAACAGGATGCTTTGGAATTTTTNATTCCTTCGATTAGAGAAGCGTGNTTAAGCTGATCAGAAAACACTTCTATATTTGGAATCCTCTTACANAGCGTTGCTAATGTCGTCTGATTTGCGACATACGCAGAAGTAAAAATGAGAGCAGCATCTCGTTCATGAAAANTAGCTAATTTTTTTTCAAGTTGATCATGATAGGGTGTAGTACCAGAAATATTTCGAGTTCCTCCAGATCCAGTTCCTACTTCNTNGATTACTTGGATCATCCTATTGATAACCTCTTTATTATGGCTCATATTTAGATAGTCATTAGAGCACCAGATAGTAGTATNGGGATTTATATTTTCTTTTTGANGTTCTTCGNTTGGTAAATCAATTTTGGTAAAAGGAAAGGTTTCCTGGTATCTATAAATAGATGTAAAGGTTCTGTTATATCCTTTNGAGCTAAATTGATTTAGCTGTTTTTGAAGTAACTCTTTGTAATCCATAGTATTTTATGTTTTAGATCTAAACAAAATATAATTAGAATCCTCGGTCGAAAATACGAATATATCGTCAGTTTTAACAAATAGAAGATTAAAGTCTTGGAAAAAATAAAAATTGTGTCNAGAGCAAGTATGCTTGCGAAAATTCAAGCTGAAATTGTAGGCAAGCAATTGGAAAATTGCTTGCCAGAATTAGAGATTGAATATCACACTTCCACAACAATTGCTGATAGGGATATGGAAATCAATATCGCAGACTCTGATAGTGTTGGTTTATTTACAAAAGACATAAGTGATAAATTAATTGATAAAAAATTTGATATTGCGGTTCACTCTTGGAAAGATGTTCCGGTAGAGCCATCAACTAAAACTGAAATNATTGGTACTGTTAATAGAGGAGATATGAGGGATGTCTTGATTATTAAAAAAGATATTNCCAAAAATAAAAAGAAAGAAATTTTTCAAATACTTTCATCTTCCCCACGCAGAAAGCATAATNTAGNANTATACTTGCNAANACTTGTTCCATTTAACNTNGATCNTTTAANGTTTTTAGATGTAAGAGGAAANATTGAAACAAGNTTAANAAAGTTTGTTCANGGAGANNCANATGNNATTGTAATGGCNAAAGTAGCTATTGATAGAATCTTAGANTCCAATGATANCAAAGCAATTGAGTTCATTAAAAATATCATNAGCAAAAATAAATGGATAATTTTACCTCTTTCTATATTTCCTACTGCTCCTGGNCAAGGTGCAATTGGAATAGAGGCAAGGAAAGATCGGAAAGATTTAAAAANNATANTTNATAAAATTANCAATNAGNNTGTNTTTGATAATGTTNTGAAAGAAAAAAANATTTTAANTAAATANGGTGGGGGNTGNCAGCAAAAGATAGGNGTNTCNATTTATTCTNAAAATGGAAGAACTATATTTTCTATGAAAGGGNAAACNGAACANGGTGANGANATTAATAAGCATGATTTTTTTNATCAAGNTTNNGATAAAAATTNTAANAANNTNCCACAAAAATNACTNTATCCACTNCANGNTGATAAAAATTTATTTCAACGTGTTCAGATACTCAATAATGAAAAAATAAGTAAGCTAGCAGACAGCTTTATTTATATAAGTAGAAAAAATGTTCTTGATAATGTTCAAAAATTAAAAGATAGTAATTATCTTTGGGCTAGTGGATTAAAATGCTGGTATCATGCTGTGAAAAAAGGGTATTGGATCAATGGATCCAGTGATAGCATGGGCAATCATAAACTTAAGGATCTTAAGAACTTTGTTCCTGAACAAATTCCACGTTTTAATCTTAGCCACACAAAAGCTACTTCAAATAATGATGAANTAATTCCAANGTACGAATTAAAAGTAAATGAAGATGNNCTTGAGAATCTTTCTATANAAGGGAAAAAATATTTTTATTGGATGAGTCCAGTTCAATTCGAAGTAGTNNTGGAGCGCTANCCTGAAATATTAAATGCAAAGCATAGTAGCGGCTTTGGAAAAACATTTGATTACTTAAAAACAAAATTACCTAATCCTAGTGCGATAGAATGTTTTCTATCTTATNAGCATTGGTTATCTTATTACAAAAAAAGAGAATAGTTATGAATGAAAGATTTGAAAAACTTCTAAAAGGTATACCGCAATCGACTCCGCCNATATGGTTTATGCGTCAAGCTGGAAGNTACCATTCNCATTATCAAGAGCTAAGGAAAAGACATTCTTTTGAGGAACTTTGCAAAACTCCTGAGCTTGCGGCAGAGGTTGCATGTGGTCCTATGACTGATTTTGATTACGATATTGCAATCTTATTTAGTGATATATTATTTCCCCTGGAGTTATTGGGTTTAAAATTAAGTTATAAGCCAGGACCTACTTTTGAAAATTATTTGACTGAGCAACATATAAAGCTAAAAATAGGTGATAATGAGGTAGAGGAAAAATTAAATTTTCAAACCAAAGCCCTTGATTTAACAAGGAAATCTTTAGAAAAAAATAAAAGTCTTGTGGGGTTTGTTGGAGGTCCTTGGACTGTTCTATCTTATGGAATGAACATGAAGAATGAACATTCAATAAAAATTGATACGCATGATAGCGTAATAGAAAAATTATTGTATGATATTATGTTTCCAATTTTAAGGAAAAATATTCAAATGCAGATCGATGAAGGGGCTGATTTAGTATACGTTTTCGATACAAATAGTATTCAATTAGAAAAAGAATATTTTCTTGGAACTTATATGGAAAAAATGAAATCAGATTTATTTTTAGAATTCAAGAAAAAAATTGCCTATTTCTCAAAAAACAAAAAGTTTTATGAACAGAATATTGAGCATTTAAATAGTTATGGTTTAGCAGGAGTTGTTTATCCAGATAATCAAGGTTTCATTGAATTTTTAAAGTATGAGAAATCCTTTTTTGTCCAAGGTAATTTTTCTCCCGACTCTATGCGAAAAGAGCACTCAGAATATCTACCTGATTACCAACAATTTGTAAGTAGGATGCAGCAACTAAGTAAAAATGATCGAAAGGGATGGCTTTGCAGTCTCAGCCATGGCGTGTTACCAAAAACTCCAGAAAAAAATGTTCGACATTTTGTTAGAGAAATTAGGAATACATTTTCAAAGGTGAAAAATGGAAGGCTTTGATCCAAATTATCAAAATAAAATAGGAGTTTTGCTTACCAATCTTGGTACTCCAGATAATCCAACAAAAAAGAGTCTAAGAAAATACCTCAAAGAATTTTTATCGGATGTGAGGGTTGTTGATTATAATAGAGTTTTATGGTTTCTCATTCTTCATGGAATTATTTTAAACGTACGACCAAAAAGGTCAGCAAAACTTTATGAGAAAATATGGACGGAAAAGGGCTCTCCGTTGATGGTATATATGAATGAAATTGTGGAGAAACTAAAAATTGAAATGGATCAAAAAAACCTAATGATCGAATTGGGTATGAGATATGGCAATCCTTCCATAGAAAATGCATTAGAAAAGTTTAAAAAGAATAATATAATGAAAGTTCTTATTATTCCTCTGTACCCTCAAGCAGGATCTCCCACTTCATCTAGCACATTGGATAAAATAAATATCGTATTAAATAAGTGGCCTTGGGTTCCTAATATACGTTTTGTAAATGGCTATCATGATAGAGAAGATTATATCAAGGCTATACAAAAATCTATTTCTGCTTTCATTCCTGATATGCAAGAAATTGAAATGTTAGTTTTCAGCTTCCATGGTATGCCTTTTAGATATTTGAAAGAGGGTGATCCATACTATTGCTTTTGTCATAAGACAGCAAGATTAGTTGCGGAAGAACTTAAAATTGATAAAGAAAAATACCGCCTCGCNTTTCAATCTAGGTTTGGCAGAGAAGAGTGGTTAAAGCCATATGTTGATGAAGAAATAATAAAATTCGCAAAAAATGGTGTAAAAAAATTACATATTATCTCTCCTGGCTTTAGTGTGGATTGTTTAGAAACTCTTGAAGAAATTCAAATTCAGTATAAAGAATTGTTTATAGAAAATGGAGGAGAGGACCTTGTTTATATTCCCTGTTTGAATAGTAATGATGATCAAATAAATATGCTTCAATCTATTGTGAAGGAAAATATTTTGGGATGGTAAATGAGAAATAAAGCAAAAAATTGGTTTGAAGGCTTAAGAAATAATTTAGTGCAAATGATAGAAGATCATGATGGCGCTAAGTTTAAGGTAAAGCGTTGGAAACACTCTGGGAAAGGTGGTGGAACAATGAGTGTTATAAAAGGAAATGTTATTGAAAAAGGAGGTGTGAACATATCAACTGTTGCAGGAAAATTTTCTGAAAAAATGCAACAGCGCATTCCAGGTGCTGATAAGGATCCTAGTTATTGGGCTACAGGCATTAGCGTAGTGTTGCATCCGGTAAATCCTAACGTTCCATCTATGCATTTTAACACTCGATACTTAGTAACTCAAAAGCGTTGGTTTGGTGGTGGTATGGATATCACGCCATGCCTTGATTTCACATTAGAGACAGAAAAATTTCATGAAAATCTCAAACAAATGTGTGAAAGGCATGATAGTACTTATTATCCAAAATATAAAAAGTGGTGTGACGAATATTTTTTTCTTAAACATAGGAATGAAGCAAGAGGAATTGGTGGAATTTTCTTTGATTACCTGAACAACGATGATTTTGAAAAAGATTTTAATTTTATTCATGATGTAGGAAGTTTTTTTCATAAATATGTAGATCAAATAATAATAAAGAATAAAGATAAAAGTTGGACACAGGAAGAAAGGAAGCGTCAGCTAATTAAGAGGGGGAGGTATGTTGAATTTAATTTATTATATGATAGGGGTACAAAATTTGGATTGGAGACAGGTGGAAATACAGAAGCAATTCTAATGTCTCTTCCTCCTTTAGCAGAGTGGGAATGACTAATGGGTAATACTTATTTATGGGTAAAAATAATTCATATTGCTTTTGTAGTAGCCTGGATGGCTGTTTTATTATACTTACCTAGAATTTTCGTCTATCATGCTAATGTAAAAAACTTTAGTGAGACATCCGATATCTTTAAACTAATGGAGAGGAGACTTTACTACTATATTGGACACCCTTCGGCATTGCTTGTTTGGGCTTCGGGTTTGTATATGGCTCATGCCTTAGGTTTATATGGTTGGCTTATAGCAAAATTTTTCCTTGTGATATTATTAACTTTATATCATATCAACCTTGGACGATACTTAGTAAAGTTTTCTCAAAATGATAATCAAAAAACATCCAAGTTTTTTAGGTTAATAAATGAAATACCTTTTTTAATCATGTTTGTAATTTTATTTTTTGTTGTTATCAAACCCGAATTCAATTTTTAAGGATAATGATATGAATTATAGTATTAAAAAATTCCCTTTTTCTCGTATGAGACGCTTAAGGATGAAACCTTTTATACGTAATATAGTTTCTGAGGCATCAATATCCTGCAATGATTTAATTTGGCCCGTATTTTTGGTGGAAGGGGAAAACCAGAACCAAAAGATTAAATCAATGCCATTTGTGTACCGGTATTCAATTGATAAGCTAATTAAGGAATTGGAAATTTTAGTGAAGTATGGTTTACAGGCTGTGGCTTTATTTCCTCAAATAGAAAAAGATTTAAAGGATGAAAATGGAACCAACTCTTATGACCAAAATAATTTAGTATGCAGAGCAATCAAAGAAATTAAATCTTCTTATCCTGATTTGGGTATCATAGCTGATATTGCCTTGGATCCATATACGATACATGGACACGATGGCATTATAAAGGGTGGTAAAATAGCAAATGATGAAACTATAGAAGTATTAAAAAAACAAGCTATGGTCTTTTCTGAAGCTGGATGCGATATCTTAGCTCCTTCAGACATGATGGATGGAAGAGTGGGTTCTATTCGAAAAGAATTAGAGCAAAATGGAATGCACGATACAGTAATTATGTCGTATGCAGCAAAGTATGCATCTTCATTTTATGGCCCTTTTCGAGATGCTATTAAGACACAAAAGTTGGATGAAATAAAAGATAAAAAAACATACCAAATGAATTCAGCCAATTCTGATGAGGCTATGCAAGAGATTGCATTGGACATAAAGGAGGGGGCTGATATGGTAATTATAAAACCTGGGATGCCATATTTAGACATAGTTTATCGAACAAAACAAGAATTTAATATTCCAACATTTGCCTACCAGGTTTCTGGTGAATATTCAATGATTTTATCCCTTGCTGGTGAAAAAAGAAATAAAGATACAATTTTAGAAAGTATAATTTGTTTTAAAAGAGCCGGAGCAGACGGGATTTTATCATATTTTACTCCGTTTCTTTTAGAATCTTTGCAAATAAGTTGAATTTCATTAAAATGGTTTTGTAGTGAAGTATTCTTGTTTGGTATTATTTTTATTATTGACATCTTGTGGAACAAAACCAAAGATAGATGAAAGAGCATTGCTTCAGCAGAAGCTAGAAGCATTTGAATTCTTAAGCATATATCATCATCAATTACACATAATGATAGGAGAGGAAGAGGGTGATATAAATAGAGCGTATAAAGAGTTTTACGATGCAGTTATAAATTTCGATAATATTGAACTACTTCCTGTAAAAAAATCCATAGGTAGAATTGATCCCAATAATCTGAACCAAAATGATGAGGGTGTTAAAAGATTAGATTATCTAGTTGATTACTATCAATCGGGATTATCCATGCAAATTGAGGCTATTTTTCGGGGATATGGGCATCTAGAAATTTTAGATTTTAAAAATGCCATGGATACCTATGATAAAATCAAAAAATAGCTTTTTAATTTTTTAAAAGTTATCTCTCAGCATTTTTTTCAATTCTGCTTCGTGCATTTCCTCTGCTGCAATTTGTGTACGAGCAAATTCTTCTAACATAATTGAACTATCTTTAACTGAATGAAGAAGCTCATAATAAGCTTTAATTGCTGTCCTTTCATGATCTAAGCATTCATTGAGGATATCTTCTGTAGAATGTTTATGAGTTTCTAGAAGATCACTTATTTTTAAAGTAGGATGCTCACCTAGACTAGTGATATGTTCTCCAACTGCTTCTGCATGGGTAAGAGATTCTTGTGCTTGTGATCGGAGCCATTCTACGATGGATAAACGATAAGGTCCCTGTACCATAAATGCATAGTGAGTATATTTTACAACTCCAGCTAGCTCTAATTCTAAAATTTTATTAAGCGAAGTAACTACTTTTTCGTCTTTCATTTTTTTATACCTTGTTTATAATTACAAATGAAAGTTAAATGATTTTTCTACTTATTTATAAGTTTAAATCAATAAAAGATAATTCTAAACACGTTGTTAAATAATCTTCTGTAGTCTAATTTTCGAC
Organism: Fidelibacterota bacterium; assembly: GCA_002691785.1. GTDB lineage: Bacteria > Fidelibacterota > Marinisomatia > Marinisomatales > UBA1611. The sequence goes on from NZIX01000091.1 coordinate 14,336, forward strand.
TATTAATTCGATAAATATTTATTAGAATGCCACAATCTCAACGACAATTAGAAGAAAGACAAATGAGGAAGGAACGGATTTTATCTGGGGCTCTTCAAGTTTTTAAGAAAAATGGTATAGATGGCGCTACTATGGATGAAATTGCAAATGCATCTGGTTTTGGAAAGGCAACTTTATATTATTATTTTAAATCAAAAGAAGATGTATTGACTGCAATTTTATTGGATGGATGGTTAAAGATTTGGGAGTCTCTTGAGCCCGTTATCGGAGAACAAAAATCACCAAGGAAAACATTTATAAATGTTTTAATAAAGATTGCTGAGAATGCGCAAAACAGGCCAGGACTATTTGAATTTTTATTCAATGTTCCAAAAGTTGTCAAAATTGAAAATCAGCCATGGAAAGAGTATCAAGAGAGATTATATAGTGTTATAAAAGGTTTACTTGAAGATGGTGTGAAGTCTGGCGAGTTTCCCAATGTGAATCCAAATCACATGTTTAAGGCGCTGGGAGGCCTTTTTATGGGTTTAGTATTCATGGGGGATCGAGAAGAACCTGTTACTGACAAAGACGTTGAGAAACTTTTAAATCAACTTATAACTGACCCTACCATTTCCAAAAAATAGCTTTTTAAGACTAGAAACTTATCAGCATAATCTTAATAAGTTTTCTAAATGAAATTAATCTGAAAGTTTTCCTAGTCGTCTATATTTTTCTTTATATTTGTTCCAAAGATTTTTTTGACGATCTGATAAATCGATTTCTCTTCCTTGAATGTAAGCTTTAATGGGATGATTTGATTGTGTTAGAGGTTCGTTATCGGAAATAAAAAATGTAGCATCTTTTCCAAGATCTAAAGATCCAATCTGTTCATCAACACCTAGTATTTCAGCAGCAGATAGAGTGATCGCTCGAAGTGCTTGATCTTTTGTTAATCCCCATGAAGCTGCTCTCATAGCTTCATCTGGTAATGTCCTTACATGTCCATCCATAGGGTAGCCAGGATCTAAGGATATACAAAAATGCACTCCTGCTTTTTGTAGCATTGCAGGAACTTTATATGGAGTATGAACTGGTTCAAATCTACGTCTTGGTGTATTTTGCACGCCTAGTAGTATCACTGGGATATTTTTCTCCACAAGAATTTCAGATATTCTCCATGCGTCTCCTCCGCCAACGATTACAATATTAAGGTCATGTTTCGTAGACCATTTTACAGCAGCTTCAATTTGTCTAACATTGTTTGCCTTAATGTGAATGGGTTCTTTGAAAACTATAAATGGGATCATGGATTCTAGTCTTAGATCAGATTTTTGTTTATGCTCTGCTTTTCTTTCTTTGGCATTTTTCCTATGGTGGTAGGCTCGAACATCCCTGACTAGTAAATTCATCTCTCTGACAGCTTTATTATATCCTTCTCTCTGTTCCTTCTCTTTTTTCTTTGCATCTTTTCTAAAGTTAAATCGCATAGATGGCCAATTTATATTTAAAGCGCTGGGATGTTTAAGCGTTGCATCTTCCCATGTCCATCCATCCATATACATCACAGAAGATTGCCCTGCAATTCTTCCAGAGGTAGGTGCTGAATTAACAGTTAATACGCCATTGGATCTTGTAACTGGTATTAAGTCGGAGTCTGGGTTGTAAGCTACGTTTGCTCTTACATTTGGATTGATTTCACCTATTTCAGAGTGGTCATTTGTTTGCTTTACCGCTGATATTTCTGTGAGACCGATTCTTGTATAACCAGCAATAAAACCAGGGATTACATGTTTCCCATAAATATCAAGTACATCTGTTTC
>NZIX01000092.1 GCA_002691785.1 Fidelibacterota bacterium
TGATTTAATAAACACTGATTAATTAATTGGTTTGTAATTGTACTTTTACCAGCACCAGGCGGACCAGTAATACCTATTCTTACTGAATGCGATGTATGTTTGTAAATTTCTGAGCTAAGCTCTAAAGGAAAATCACCTTCTTCAATTCGAGTAATTATTTTTGAAATTGATTTAAAATTATTTTCAAGTAATTCATCAATTATCAATGAAGACATCTAGAAGTCAAACTCCCTGCCAAATTTTTTATAATCTAATATTATTAATTTTCTTCCATCTCTAGTTATAAAACCTTCAGTCTCAAATAATTTCAAAGTTCTAGAAACAGTTTCTCTTGATGTTCCAGACATATTTGCTAAATCCTGTTGTATTGGCATTTTTATAATACTTACCAATCCTCTTTGAATAGTACCTTGTTCATCCGCAATTCTTAATATGCACAGTGCTATTCTTTTTTCCGCATCACTTAAAGATAGACTTGTAATTTGCCTATCACTTTTTCTTAAACGCTGACCAAGTACTTTTAATAATTCTATAGCGATTAAAGGGTTTTCTTTTATTACATTTAAAAAATCTTGACGATTTAATGTGAAAACCTTAGTATCTTCTAAAGCTATAACATTTGCTGATCTAGCGTCACCATCTAATAATGACATCTCTCCAAAAAATTCACCTTCACTTAAGATTGCTAAGATTACTTCTCTTCCATCTTTACTAAGTCTTGTAACTTTTACACTTCCGCGAATAACGAAAAAGCATTGTTCTCCTTCAGAATCTTCTAGAAAAAAATATTCTCCTGAAGTATACTTTTTGGGTATCATTTGATGTGCAATATATCCTAATTGTTCATTTGGTAAATCCCAAAATAATGACACAGATTGTAATAGCTCTATTTTCTCCATACTAGAAGATACATAGACATACATAAATTTCAAATTTATATCAAAAAAAAATCAACACTTCATTGACAGTATATTTATTAAGTTTGTAAATTATTCATCTAATTAAAAAGGATAACCTAAATGGATCGACATCCACAACAAATAAAACGAGAAAGACAAGACATTAAGCGTAGGGCAAGAAACATAAGTAATATGTCACGTCTTAAAACTACCATAAAAAAAGTATTATCAAGCACTGAAAAGAAAGAAGTGGAAAAAATTTATAATACAGCGGTAAAATATATTGATAAAGCAGTCAGTAAAAATCTTATACATAAGAACACTGGATCAAGACGAAAGTCTCAAATTGCACGACATTTAAACTCTTTTAAATAAAGTTTAATCCGTTAATTAACCATCTGAAATTTGGTAATTCGGAGCCTCTTTAACTATTCTTACCTCGTGTGGATGGTTTTCTCTTATCCCAGCAGTTGTTATTCTTTTAAAGTAAGTTTTGCGTCCAAACTCTTCAATAGTTTTGCAACCACAATATCCCATCGAAGATCTAACACCTCCTATTAGTTGATGTATTGTATTTCCTACAGGTCCTCGATATGGAACCATACCTTCAATGCCTTCTGGTACTAATTTTTTAGTTTCAGAATCCTCTTGAAAGTATCTATCACGGCTACCTCTTTTCATAGCTCCCATAGAACCCATTCCTCTATATGACTTATACTGGCGACCTTCATATAGAATAGATTCACCGGGACTTTCATCCATCCCTGCTAATAAACTGCCGAGCATAACCGAACTAGCACCAGAAGCTAATCCTTTAGCGATATCTCCACTATATCTCAAGCCTCCATCTGCAATGACAGGAATATCATGTTTTCTAGCTTCATCAACAGCATCCATAATAGCAGTTAGTTGTGGTATACCAACTCCTGCTATAACTCTAGTTGTGCAACTAGCCCCTGCTCCTATTCCTACTTTTACACAATCAACACCAGAATCAATTAGAGCTTTTGTTCCTTCCCCTGTTGCGACATTCCCTGCAACAAGTGATATGTCAGGATAATTATTCTTTATTTTATAAACCGTATTAAGCACACCAGAAGAATGCCCATGAGCTGTATCAATAAAAATTACATCAACTTCAACGTCAACTAAAGCTTTGACTCTTTCATTTATATCTTTGGAAATTCCAACAGCTGCTCCCACTCTTAACCTACCATTATCATCTTTACATGCATTAGGAAAATCTTCTTTTTTCTGTATATCTTTAACCGTTATTAAACCTGTTAATTTTTGAGATTCATCTACAACTAAAAGTTTCTCGATTCTATGCTCCTGTAAAATCTTTTTTGCTTTATCAAGTGAAGTTCCTACTGGTACAGTAATTAAATCATCAGATGTCATTCTTGATGAAACGTACAAACTATCATCTGTTTCAAACCTTATATCTCTATTTGTTAAAATCCCTACAAGTTTGTCATCGTCTACTACAGGTAAACCACTAATTTTAAATTCACCCATAATATTTTTTGCTTGACCAATATTCGATGATGAATCGATCGTTATTGGATTAAGTATCATGCCACTCTCTGAACGTTTTACACGATCAACCATTTTTGTTTGATCTATTATNGNTAAATTCTTGTGTATNACTCCNAGACCNCCCATNCTAGCGACTGCAATAGCCATCTCACTTTCAGTAACAGTATCCATTGCAGCACTTATNATAGGTATATTCAAACGAATACTTTTTGTNAACNTAGTTTCNAGTATAACATNTGAAGGGAGNATNGTAGATTTTTGAGGAACTAATAAAACGTCATCNAANGTTAAAGCTTGTTTAAATGGTGGCCTATTANTCATACNTACTCCAAATTTATTTTTNTNTTAACNNTATCATAGANNTTACCATTTTTTANAANNTTNNTNATTAATTCTATTTCTTTGGTNAACGTTCTATCACCTTTTTCATAANTACAAATAGAATTTAGTAATTCTATAATAATTTTTGAACCTTTTCCTGATTTATTAACAGATGATGAAATATAATTTGCTGCTCCAGANACCAATAATTCAATTGCAATAATATTNAAAATGTTATCTTGAATTTTCAATAATTTTTGTCCTGCCCAAGGAGCCATACTAACAAAATCTTCTTGACCTGCTGAAGTAGTTATATTATCNACGCTTGCAGGGTGTGATAATGTTTTATTTTCAGAAGCTAAAGATGCGGCAGTAACATGGGCAATCATATAACCTGATTCAAGCCCAGGATTTAAAGCAAGAAAAGGGGATGTCTTTTTTTCTATACCTTTCATCATAAAATGGATTCTTCTTTCTGAAATTGAACCTAANTCTGAAAATGAAATTGATAAAAAGTCCAAACTNTGTGCAATATGCTCAGCATGAAAATGACCAGAACTTATAATTTCTTCACTTTTTAAAATTAAGGGATTATCACTTACACTATTTATTTCATTATTTATCACATTTAGGGCATTATCAAAACTATCCCTANTTGCCCCATGTACATGAGGAATACATCTAAAACTATAGGGATCTTGAACTCTTGAACAGTTTAAATGTGATTTAACTATTTCACTAGAAAANAGCATTTTATATATGTTTCGAGCAACTAATTGNTGACCTGGATGTTGTTTTATTTGATGAACTTCTTTTTTGAATACTTTTCTACTAGAATAACTATTTTCAACAGATAATGCACCTGCGATATCCATTGATTTTAAAATTAATTCGCCATTTAATAGACATTTAATTGCGAGTGCGGTTGATAATTGCGTTCCATTNATTAGGCTTAACCCTTCTTTTTGATGAAGTACAATAGGAGTTAAATTAGCATCTTTTAGCGCATGTCTTGTTGATACTATTTTTCCATTATAAAAAACTTTACCTTCACCTATAATGGCTAAAGCCATATGAGCTAACGGAGCTAAATCTCCACTAGCACCAACAGAGCCTTTNTCAGGTATGACTGGAATAATATCNTTATTTAAAAAATTAATTATTGTTTTAACTAATGTATACCTTATTCCACTGTAACCTTTTATATANGTTAAAATTTTTAATANTAAAATAGAACGTACAATTCCNNTAGAGAGAGGTTTGCCTATACCAGAAGCATGACTTTTAACGAGATTAGTCTGGAGNNTGAATTGATCNTCTGTTTTAATTTTNATATTACATAAATCTCCAAAACCAGTATTGACTCCATATATAGTGACACCATTCTGAATTTGATTGATTAATATTTTATTTGATTCTTCAATATTTTTTTTACATTTTTTATCTANTTTAACTTTTACAGGCCCCTCAAATAATGGAGAGAAGTCCCTAAAACTAAAAGATCTAAGAGAAATGTTAATTTTTTTCATAGAAGAATTTAAGAAAATGAACTGCTNNTTTTTTTAAGTTTTCAAAAGACTAATTTATTGATTCAACATCTGAAAAAGGTGTCATTTTAACNGGAATGCTTTTACTAATTATTTGACCATATCTTTTCATGATAATTCTATTATCTAAGGATATAAACTTTCCTGAATCATAGGTAGTCCTAATTAATCGACCAAAACCTTGTCTAAATCGCATTACACATTCTGGGAGTGAATATTCCATAAAACTATTAAGGCCNTCTTTATTGAGGTATTCTGAATAAGATTTTATTAAGGGGTCTGTTGGGACATCAAAAGGTAATTTCACAAGTATTAATATCTCTAAAAGATCACCAGGAAAATCCACACCCTCCCAAAAACTATTTGTTCCGAAAACAACTCCATTAGGATTATCTTGCAATCCTTTTATTATAGCAGGTCTGGAGGCTCCTTTGATTTGCGCAAACAAAGGAATATTATATCCTAAAGTATTTTTTTTAATGTATTTAGCTGTTTCAGTTAAAGTTTTGGTAGAAGTAAATAAGACTAGCATTCTTTTTGAAAATTTTTTATTTAAATCAATTACTAGGTCACCTATTTTTTCGAAATCACTTGAAATTTCAATGGTACCACTATATTGATGAAAAGTAACTTGCTCATCATAAAAGAATGGACTTAAAAAATCTTTTTTAAATATCGATTCCATATTTTTCAAACCAACTCTTTTTAAAAAATAATCAAATGAATTATTTACCTTAAGAGTTGCGGATGTTAAAATTACATTATGAAATCTATTAAAAAAATTTTGAGTCATATTAATAGAAGGATCAATCATAGAGGCATGTAAAGTAATAGATAATCGCTCTTTTGATGTGTTTTTTAATTTAAACTCTCCTTCCATCCAATATACAGTGTCAGAATCTTGATTAGCAGTTAAACATATTAAATCACTTAGTAAATGACTAATTTTATCATGCCCATTTTCAAATATTGAATGAAGAGTTCCATATTTGCTCCTTGTATTATCTATTTCTAAAATAGATTTTCTTATTTTATCTATTAATTCAATAATATTTTTTAGGTTTTTTTCCATTAAATCAATGTCTTCAGAAACAATTTGAAAAGTTTTTTCTATATTTTTTAATATTGGTTTATTTTGATAAGTTTGTAGTGGATTAAATTTAGAATAATTTTCATTAGATATATTGATCATCATTACTTTAAGAGAATNTTTAGCNTCTTTTATTGATCTTTTTAAATCTTCAATTATTTTNGATAATTCTGGGTTTTTAGAACATATTGTATTAAGAATACTATTCCACCTTGCTGATCTAGGAGATGATGGATCAATATTTTGGATTTGATAAAGGGAGTTTTGCTCTGTCCAGTCTACTTTAAATTGATCATAAGCCGACTTAATTAAATTATGAGCCTCATCAATTATTACAGAATTGTGTTCGGGTAAAATACCAGGGTTTGCAACTTCAACCATCAATAAGGAATGATTAACAACAATTATATTTGCTTGAAATAATAGTTTTTTCAATTTTCCATAAAAGCATGAATGTTGTTTATTACAAATTTCACCAGTACAAAAACCAGGTTCACTACAAATCATAGATTTTAACCATTCTCGTCTGGAATTAAAGAAACCTGAACATTCTGATAAATCACCAGTTTTAGTGAATTCCATCCAGAAAAAAACTGGGATTAAAGCCTCTAAGTCCATTCTTTCTAAAGTTTTAGAATCTGAAGTAAGCCATTTAAGCCTAGTTTTACATAGATAATTCCTCCTACCCTTCAATAGCACTCCTCTTATTGGTACATCTAAAGTTTTTGATAATTTAGGTAAATCATTATTGAACAGTTGATCTTGAAGATTTTTTGTATGGCATGCTATTATGGTAGGCCCATTATTTTCAAAATCTGAAGAGTTATCAATTGCTCCATAAAGGTATGCCATCGATTTTCCTAAACCTGTACCTGCCTCTATAACTCCTATACTTTTATCCCTAGAAAAAATTTCTTTTATGATTTTAGAGTATTTTATTTGATCTGGTCTGAATTCAAAATTTTCAATGTTTTCTTTTAGAATTCCATCACTTCCAAATATAGTTTCTGAGTCAAAGGATGAAATATCATTCTTACCATCACAATAAAATTTATTGATTGGGAAATTTCTTTTAATTTTAGATTTAACTAAACCGGTTTTAATTTTACCTAATTTATTTAATTCTTTTGCAATATCGAAATATAACTTTTCATTTGGTATTTCTCGCCCCTTCATCAAAGCATTAATAGTGGATATTAATTTAATCGGGTAACTTGCTAATTCTTCAATTAATTCGATAAATATCATGCCTGTATTATGAGTGTCCACTTCAGCTCGGTGAGATCCTTTTGAAGAAAAGCCAAAATATTCTGAAAGAGCACCAAGATTAAACACAGGTTGATCAAAAAGAACACTCCTAGCAAGTTGAAGAGTATCATATTTAACATGTTTTTGTATATTTCTACCAAGCCGTTTACAGAGATTTTTTAAGAAATTATCATCAAANTAAATATTATGTCCAACTAAAGGATCTTCTCCTAAAAAATATANAAAGTCNTCAATAATCATTTCTTCAGTTGGAGAAGATTTAATCATTTTATTAGTAATTCCTGTAATTCCGGTGATAAAACTGGATATTTTCACTTCAGGATTTATTAATTGAACATACTTATCTGTAATTATACCATTTTTGAATTTTATTGCAGCAACCTCAATAATTCGATCATTTTTTGGGTCAAGGCCAGTTGTTTCAAAATCTATAGCTGTAAATTTATTAAGGTTTAAAACTTTTAATAGTTTTTCTCTATCCATAAGAATTTTCAAGAAAAAAACATTTTAAAATAAAAACTAGGATTTGATAATTCATCTTTTGGAATTTCATTAGCTAACATCCCAGAAATTATATTTTTCACTTCCTCATTCCTTGAGGCTCTATTGATAACAAAGTTTAATAAAAAACTATATCTTGCTAATTTTTGGAGCTTTGTACTTGTTCTCAACTCTTTGCCCAATTCACTCCATAGCAACTTATCATATTCAGATAAAAAAGGTTTAGAATAATCATTACTCTCTTTTGATTNTTTTGCAATTTGTACGGCATACTTTGCTGACACCATTGCATTACCAATGCCTTCTCCAGTAAATGGATCAACTAATCCAGCCGCATCACCTAAAAGCATGAAGCCATCACCATGATTTAATCGATGTTTTGTACCCAGAGGTAAATTCCAACCAACAGGTTTTTCTAGTTGGGTAGCATCCTCGAATCTTTTTTTAAAGTACTCTGCCTTCGTAACGGTATCGAGTATTTGACTTAAGGTTCTTTCTTCTTTTTTTGCATCTACCTTACTAAGACCAATTCCAATATTTGCAATTCCTTTTCCAGCAGGAAATAACCAGAGATAGCCAGGTTTAACTTCTTTTAAAAAATGTAATTCTATTTGATCGGTTAAACCCTTTACTCCACTATAGTAACATCTAATGGCTACAGAAGTATTCATCATATCCATCTTATAAAGTTTTAATTTTCGAGCAATAATTGAATATGGTCCGTCACATCCTAAAATTAAAGGAGCGTACAAAGATTCTTTTTTACCATTTTTATTAACTCCGATAATCCCAGATATAACGTTATTATCTTTTATTATATCTGTAACTTTAAAACCTTGGCGACTCTCTGATCTAGAGCTTGCTTTTTCAAAAAGAAAGTTATCGAATACTTTCCTAGGAATGACAAATCCTTTTTTTTTGTTCTGATCTTTCTTTAATTTATTTAAATGAAGATCAAATTGTTTATTACTTGGACTACCAAAGGTTATACGGTTTATTTGTGCACCCTCTAATTTTGAAACTTCAGATAATAAGTTCATTTCCCTAAGCATTCTAATACTTTTTCCAGATAATGCATCTCCACAGATTTTATCTCTAGGAAAAATTGATTTATCGACTAAAATTGATTTTAACCCCATTTTCTCTGCATACAATGAAGCGGTTGAACCAGCAGGACCGGCACCAACTATTATTATATCATAATTCAATTTTATTTCTCGTCTGTAAAATCTACACCAAAAGAAGGATGGGTTATTCCAAACCTAAAATAATTTACCATCCTCAGAAAAATAAACAACGTAATAAGAGGAATTAAAAACCATGGNACCCTAACGCAAAGAAACATTGCAAAAATAAATAGAGGATAAAACCTAGCTCTTTGCAAATGCCTCACATGATTCGGCCATATCAAGGCAATCAATGGAAAAGGAATTGAAACTATTGCTGATGTGCTCAAGATAGGGTCATCTACGTATATTCCAATAATTACCGATATAAACATTGTTAAAAGTGAAGAGAATAGTATAAAACCTTTGTTCTCCCAATTAGTACTATGCCAGGTCTTTTTTTCAATATTCAACTTAATCTGAAACTGAAATATTAACAATCCGCTATAAAAAGCTAACAGATAAGGTAACAAATATATTAAATGGTTTAATGATGGCCATGAATATCCAAAAAGTAAACAAAGCAAAGCAATTCCCATATGAATTCCAATAGAATTGGCACTTAACCTTTTTGAATCGATATTCCATATTTTTTTAGGATTTAAAAAAAATACAAAAACTAGGGTAACAAAAAGTAACTTAGCTAACCCTATCATCCAATTATTCCATTCCCAATAAACATATCTATCGTTTAAACCCATTTTAAGTACAAGCCCTGATACGGTTAATGTCCAAAGAGAAAACAGTTGAATTAACCCTATCTCATCAATTTTTAAACCTATTTTCACAAATATATTATTTAAACTTATATATGAGTTTGATTTTTGTGGAAAAATTTTTTCTATAAGCATGAACTATCCAACGATAGGGAATCCAAAAATAATTTCTACAATTTCATTGATAATTATAGTACCAATAACTGCAATAGATATCATAAATAAAATGAAAACTATTGAAGGTGAAACAGTTTTATTATTCATACCGATACTTAATTCTGATATAAAATTTGGAATACCCCAATGAACTAAAATAAATAAACCAGTTAAGAGGCCACCAATAGGAAGCATATACTTAGAAGATATTGAGTCTAATAAATCCATAAACGATTTGTCAAATAGATATACAAAATCATCGAAAACACCATTTGATAATGAACAAAACATACCTACAATGGTAACAAGAATTCCAAAAGTAATTGTTGCTTTTAAACGACTCCATCCTTTTTCATCAATAAAATAAGCTGTAATAACNTCTAGAATAGATATCGCTGATGTTAGGGCCGCTAAAAATAACAAAAAGAAAAAAAATGTCCCCCATAAAGTTCCTAATTGAATAGCAGGGAAAATAGTTGGCAGAACTACAAAAATTAATCCTGCACCTTCAGATGGATTTGCCCCCATTGCAAATACAGCTGAAAAAATAGCAGTGCCAGCCATAAGTGCAATTATTGTATCAAGAAAAATAATCCAAAGAGCTGAAGTTAAGAGGTTTTGATCTCTTTTTAAGTAACTCCCATAAGTTATCATAGTACCCATACCTAAGCTAAGAGTGAAAAATGCATGGCCTAAGGCTAAAACCACACTTGAAGGGGTTAAATCACTAAACTTTGGCTGAAATAGAAACTCTAAAGCTTTAGAACCATTTGGAAGGGTTAATCCTCTTACCATAAGCATCAATAAAATCATTAAAATTGCGGGCATCATAACTTTTGCCCACTTTTCTATTCCCCCTTGAACTCCTTGTATGATGACAATAATAGTAAAACCCATGAAAAGCATTTGCCAAAAAACAGGATTAACAGAACTTGTAATAAAATCAGTAAATTGTTGATTAGATAATTCTGGATTATTTGATAAACTAGAAAAACCGCCAAACATTGACATAAGGGTATACCTTAATGTCCAACCCCCAACCACACCGTAAAATGATAAAATTACAAATGCAGATGCAACACCAAGCCCTCCAAGCCATTTCCATTTAGTATTGGGTGCCAGTGATTTAAAGGCACCGTAAGGGCTTAGTTGAGTTTTCCTTCCTATAACAAATTCTGAAACTACAATTGGAAGTCCCACAAGTAAAATACAAATTAGATAGATTAGAGTAAATGCAGCTCCACCATTTTCGCCTGCCATGCTAGGAAATTTCCAAATATTACCCAGACCAACAGCTGAACCGGAAGCTGCAAGAATAAAACCTAATTTTGAACCCCACTGCTCTCTTTTATTCATTTTTATCTACTCCTTCAAGACTTTCAACAATTGGTTTTTCCATTAAATTATTAAATTCAAATAGATGAGCATCAACGACTGAGTCAATCATACTATAAATGTATACTATACCAATCCACCAAGCATATTTATTTCTTTTTTCAAGATATCTATGTTTTTTTAAAGGGTAGTTGCTTGTGTCATAACTTTTATAGTAATTAAGATTTTTTTGCCATAATTGATAAAATATAATTTCTGAACTAATTATAGCAAATGATTTTAACCATTTTTTATTATAAACTTGTCCCAAACCGGGAATTAAAGAATAATAAAAAGCTTTTCTTGGGTTTTGAGTGTGTTTCTTTTTATCAGTTTCTCCGATAATAAAAGAAAGAAAAAAAACATGAATNAGAACACACTTTAAAATCATTTATCGAGGAGTGCAATACAATCAATCTCAACTAATGCATNAAGTGGTAATCTACTTACTTCAATAGTTGTTCTTGCAGGAAAATTTGAATTATTAAAAAATTTACTAAAAGAATCATTTATGTGTTCAAAATCTCNTAGATTGATTAAAAAAACAGATAGTTTTATTATACTCTCTTTTTGAATTCCTGATTCATTAAGTATTGCATTTATGTTGATTAGAGTTCTGTCAGTTTGAGATCTAATACCNCCATCTACTAGTTTTCCAGAGGAAGGATCAATGCCTATTTGTCCGCTCGTAAATAAAAATCCATTGGCTTTTATTCCTTGGCTGTAAGTACCTATTGCTGATGGAGCATTTGAAGTTTTAATTATTTCTTTCATCGATATTTAAAATTCATTTTCTAAGCAAATGCAAGGAAGTCCAACATCTTTATTAAGTGACCTGTATCCATTTCCATCAAATTTAGTAAGAAAAAATTCACCAACAGCAGAAATTGTCGTTTCAAAAAGATGTCCTCCTAATGTTTCCATATCGTGATTAGATAAAGCAACATGTGAATGGACGAATGGAATTTCATCTTTTAAAGTCACATTACCTTCAAAACTGATTAATTCTAATGTATCTGTATATTTTTTCTTTATATATTCTTTTTTTAAAATATCATAAGCTCCAATTTCTGTGTTTTTAACAGCACCTATACCTGAAATTCGAGCATTTTTAATATTCTCTGAAATACAAAATTTTGTGATGGTGTCCATAACCATCTCATTTTTTTCAATATATATAAAATAATCTCTTTCTATCTTTTGATATTGCATAATTATAGTCCATTTAAAATATTAATTATTATTATTTTTGATTTTTCCATGATTTGATCCAAAGGTATATCTTTTTTTCCTCCAGCTGTGGCTAAGTGCGGTTTCCCACCTCCCCCACCTTTCATGAGTTGCCCAATTTGATTTGCTATCTTACCAGCTGAAATACCAACAGAGTTTAAATTTTTTGACACGACAACTACAGCTACTGATTTTTCTAATGTATTATTAAATAGAATACCTACTCCACTATTTATTTTCTCAAATAATTGATCTCCTAGGATCTTTATTTCTGCTGGATCATCTATTTTAACACTTTTGATAAGGAATGAGTATTTATCAATAGTCTCCATGCCTTCAAATAGATCCAATTTACTTTTTGAATGGTTGTTACTTTTTATCTTTTTTTCCAACTGTTTTTTTTGTTTTGAAAGTAAATCTATTCTTTCAATTAACTCTGAAGTTGAAACATTCATCATAGATTGTAATTCATTTAAAATTAATGCATTCTCTTGCATTTTATTTACAGATTTTTTCCCAGTAACTGCATGAATTCTTCTAACTCCTGACGCTAAGGAAGANTCTTCTNTAATTTTAAAAGATCCNATATCNCCTGTTCTTGCAACATGTGTTCCGCCACAAAGTTCATTTGAAAATTCACCAACTTTTACAACCCTTACCTCATCTCCATATTTTTCACCAAAAAGGGCTTCTGCTCCCATTTTCTTAGCAACATCAAATTTTTCTAATGAAATATCTAGTTTTAGATTCTCTAAAATTTGATTGTTTACAATATTTTCAATTTCCTGAATTTCATTAGGTTTTATTTTTTCAAAATGAGTTAAATCAAACCTTAAATAATCTGGATGAACTAATGAACCAGCTTGATTAACATGATCCCCTAAAACATTTTTTAANGCTTTNTGCATTAAGTGTGTCGCTGTATGATTTTTCTTAATTGATTCACGTCTTTCAATTGAAATTTCACATNTAACATTTTCTGTTTTAATCCAGTTACCTTCGCAAATGTGAATAATTTTATTCCCTTGTTTATATACATCTAGAACTTCAAGTCTTAAATCATTGGCTTTAATAACCCCCTTATCGCCTACCTGTCCTCCTGACTCAGCATAAAAGGGTGTCTTATCCAGTATAACTAATATTTTCCCATCTTTGAANGAAAATTGCTTAATTTTTGAATTCGTTAAAGATTTGGAATACCCTAAAAATTTAGAGTGATTTCCTTTAGATAATATCTTCCATTTAATTTCATCTCTGTCCAAAACAAATTTAGCTGTTTTTTTAGCTCTATTTTTCTGAAGTTGCATATATTTTTGAAATCCAGATTCATCGATAGTCAAACTTTGTTCCTTAGCCATTAAAACTGTTAAATCTATTGGAAAACCATAAGTATCATACAATTTAAATGCTTCCTCTCCACTTAAATGATTTACCTTTAAATTTGAAACGACTTTATCAAAGTGAGCTATTCCTCTATCAAGTGTTTTTCCAAATGATTCTTCTTCTGATAAAATAACTTTCTTAATATGAACATATTTTTCAGATAACTCTGGATAAGTGTNTTCCATTAAAGCTTTAACTTCTTTAACTAATTTATAAAGAAATGGTTCATTTAAACCTATTTTTCGACCAAATCTAGATGCTCTTCTTAAAATTCTTCTAAGGACATAACCTTGGCCATCATTTGCTGGCAAAGCTCCATCAGCAATTGAGAAGCACAACATACGAATGTGATCTGCAATAACACAATGTGGAATACTTTTATCAGCATATTTAATGCCCGAGAGATTTTCTATTTTACTAATAATGGGACTAAATAAATCAGTATCATAATTACTTTTTTTACCCTGTAGTACTGATGATATTCTTTCTAGGCCTGCTCCCGTATCAACATGCTTTGATTTTAATTCAGCTAATGACCCATCCTCTAGTCGATTGAATTGTATAAATACTAGGTTCCATAATTCCCAATACTCATCACTATTATTTACCCCTTTTGGATCTTGTTTTTCAATATCTTGACCTACATAATAATGTATCTCAGAACATGGACCACAAGGCCCTGTGTTACCCATTTCCCAAAAGTTTTCCTTATCACCGCATTTAACGATTCTATTTTTAGCAATATCAGTTTGCTTCAACCATAGATCATAAGCTTCCTCATCTTTCTGATATACAGAAACCCACAATCTGTTTTTATCTAATTTCCAAACTTCAGTCAAAAGATCCCACGCCCATTTTATTGAGTCTTCTTTATAATAATCTCCAAAGGACCAATTACCAAGCATCTCAAAAAAGGTATGATGAAATTTATCAACACCTACTTCTTCAAGATCATTATGTTTACCTGATACACGGATACATTTCTGACTATTCACGGCCCTTAAGTTAGAGGGTGATATTTCATTTAGAAATATTGGTTTAAATTGATTCATCCCAGCATTGGTAAATAGAAGCGTTGGGTCATCATTTGGGACAACAGATGAACTTCGTATAAATTTATGATTCTTCTTTTTAAAAAATTCTATAAACGATGCTCTAATTTCAGAAGACTTCATATTAAAATGAAAAACTTGTTTCTATACTCGTCATATTTATCATTTCATTATCATCTTTCACATCACCGTCACCATTCATATCAATAAAACTTCTTCTGAAAGTATAAGTGAGTATCATTCCGTTACCCAACTCTAAACCTATATCATACCCCATTATTGTGGACTCAGAAAATTGGAAATCGAATGGATTAGGAACGTTTCTTTGCTGGTAAAACAAGTCTGCTTTCTTTATTTTACTTATTGATTTTGTTAACTTTAAAATACCTGAAAAACTCTGATTTTCAGCCTCCTGAAATTTATTTGAAATAATATCATATTGCTCACCACTCAAATTTTGATATGCAAAACCTGCATCAAATAAATCACCTAAGTTTATATTAAGTGATGAAAAAAAACCATTTTGCTTTCCATAAGTACCTAAACGCTCGGATTTCGTTACAATTTCTCCNTTATTATCAGAACTACTTTTAAAAGCTGATCTTTCTAATTCATAAGANTTNTTAAAATAACCAAAGTCAAAATTACCCTNAGGAATCATTCTAAATTCAAGATTAAAACTAGCATTTCCAAATCTTGCAGATAAACCAATTGGGATCAGTCCATATNCCGTATTAACTATATTNGAAGTTTCTTCAGAGGTTGAATCAATTGTTGGATCAATTGTTTTACCTANCAAAGCAGCATACTGTGANTAAAAATCAAGTGAAAATAAAGCTTCACGGATTANCGGAATTCCAAGATCAAGTGCATAAGATGAAATATGTTTACCGTTAGCTTCATTAATATTAATAGGTTGTGGTTTTCTAGAAATATCATCATCAAGAACTATAATATCTGGAATTCCATTATTATCTAAATCAAGGTTCCACCCTGGAATGTTGCTATCAAGAGTATCTGTAATACCATCTCCATCTATATCCCATTCTAAAGGATCCGTATCATCATAACCATCATTATCAGAATCTATCCAATATTGAGCATTCTCAGGGAAATCGTCAACTAAATCAGGTCTACCATCATTATCAACATCCTTTAGACCTAAATACTGATTACGGTCGTTTGCATAAGAAAGTCCAAGAGTAAATCCACCAGATATGGGAGCAGAGACTCTGAATCCCGTTAAGCCCATGTTTTCTTTAAAATCATTTGTAAATCCATAGATATTTAAGTTTTGAGGTAATTCAGCTTTGAATTCCATTCCGACTTTTCTGACTTGAGGATACAATAAAGTATTACTATAGTTATTTATTAGAGCTCCATATCCCATAGTGACATTGTCTAGTGCTCCTATTTTAAAATAATTACCATTAAATCTTTGTCCGTAACGAATGTAATATATTTTATCAATTAATGTATTTTTCACTTTCTCACCTGTTGAGAAGTCCCATTCATCGCTATGAATATTACCATCTTGGTCAACATAAATAACCACGTCAAGAGCGATGGTTAATGGACCGAATGGTAATGTTGGACGAAGAGCAATTTGATTCCAAATTTTTCCATCTATTGTAACAGCCCCAAAAGCTCCTTGAACNGATGAATTTTCTGATGCATTCTCAATCACTTCTGTTGAATCTTGACTGATTAAAGTATTAATAANTATTAAATATAAAAGTAAATAGTATTTCATTTTTTGATGATAAAGANTTNTANGTGATTTATTTTTGTAAATTATTTAAATAATTTTCCCTCAAAAACTAAATGTTTTCTGCTTAATATGCTGGTAATTTAATCATAGCTAGACATAAGAAACGTTGATCATTTTTATTAAGTTTATAACCAATATAATTTTATTACANACGGCATTATTAGCCATGATCAATGAAATTAAAAGTTTATCGATTGAATCCAAATCAAATGGCATTATTGTGGTTTTAGACCTTNATTATTTATCATCAGATAATAANGTNAGTGCCTGGCAAGCAACTTCTGGTTGGTTCTATTTAACAATATATGGGGTTCATGGAGATTCTAATAGTATAAAGATAAATACTATCCCATCACAAATTCAAAATTTTCAAGTCGTGGATAATNAAGAATCAATACAACTAAGTTTTCAAATTAAAGAACCTATTCATNATTATGATTTTATTTACGATACAGAAAAGAACACTATTATTTCAAATCTTTATTACTCAACAGAATACTTTTCAAAAATCGATGATAATAAAAATAATAACCAACCTGACATTACTAGTACTTTCAAGAAAAAATATAGTAATTGGTTTTATAGAACTGGACTAACTCTTACACTTTTGGGATTAGCAAATAATCCAGAATCTATGAAGAGTGTATCTGGATTTGGAATTGGAATTTTAATTCTAACTGGATTGTATGATATAACATTTAAGAAACTTTACTAATTTTTATGATGAAGGAAACAATTTTATATTATTCAATTTGCTGCGCAATCTCATTTNTAATCATGGCTCTGTACATAAGATATAAATTCCATGATCGTTTTAAGCAAGATGAAGATGACAATAATTAAATCTACATTTTGTATTATTTTTCCTATTTACTGCTATGCAGATAATCTTTCAATTTATGATTCATATGAAAAGTTATTTGAATCAGAAAATATTCATATCCATCCAACTACTCATATTACAAATCTGATAAGAAATGATATAAGTTCCTTTTCTGATGAGAAAAAAGAAAATTTAGAAAAATTAGGACTATTTGAAAAAAATGGAATTCTTAAAGCAACTTCTCCTGATTTTTTGGACATGACATATGAGACCAATCACTTTAGGATTCATTACACAATTAATGAATCCTCATCTCATAANGTCGATAATCTTGATTATGTTATTCAAATGGGAGAAGTCTTTGAACAAGTTTGGATGTTTTTTATAGATACACTAGAATTTAATAGCCCAATTTTTGATGATGGAGATGAACCTTTTTTATATAATGTTTATATTGAAAACTTGCCTAGCTTTTATTTTGGAATTACTTATACTAGTAATAATAGCTCAAACCTAAACCAATGTTCTAGTTTTATTAAAATGAGAAATAATTATGATGGTTCACAGTTCAGTGCGCATACAGAATTGGAGAATATTAAAGTAACAGCTGTACATGAATTTTTTCACTCAATACAATTTTCTTATAATTGTTTTGAAAGATTATGGATAATGGAAGCTTCAGCTGTATGGAGTGAAGACCAATTATACAATGGAGTAAATGATCATTACAGATATTTAAATTCATGGTTNCAAAATATTCATTTACCCATTGATCATGAAAGCAATCATATGTACGGTAGTTTTATATTTTTTCAATATCTTGATGAACACTTTGGAGATACAGAAACTATTAAAAAAATATGGGATTATTCAAAAGAGTATGCTTCATCTTCAAAAGATATTAGCTTTCAATCTATTGATCTTGCATTAGAACCAAATCAAATTAATTTCAAAGACGCTTATCATAAAATGGCCATTTCAAACAAAATTTTGAGTGATTTAGCTCAGCCTCCTTTCTCTTACGTTGAGGCAAATGGTTATAAAACAGTAACTGATGGCCCAGCAAATAAACAAGATATTATTTTTGAAAGAGGAAACAATAAACAAATTAATAACCAGTCAATACAAAAATATTCCACCTGTTATTATTCACTTTCCACAAACAGCCCAGTTAAAATTAATTTTATAAAAAATTCAGGTAATTTCTCATTTAGCATCATAATAAAACATCTTGGGAAAAGTGAATGGTTGATTAAATCTGANCCCATAATTAATATTGATCCAAATATTGGCATTGAATGGATATCAATTGTAGTCTCAGCGTTAGAATCCGATACTAACAATTGGGATTTTACTATAGAACTCGAGAATGGTTTTTCAGAGGATTTTATTTTGAGTTTACCATTTCCAAATCCTAGTTATGGAAACATTGTAAATTTTAACTTGGAAATTTATGAAAGCCANAATATATCATTTTTGATAAATGATATNATAGGAAATAGTNTTTGGGAAATAANTAGAGAATTNATTGGTCCAGGGATTGTTCCATTTAGCTGGTATGGNATGAATACTANAGGGAATAAAGTCTCAAATGGGATTTATTTCTTAACTGCTAAGGGAAAATCTTCTAAGCAAACTCAAAAACTAATTTTATTAAAAAATTAAAATGATTTAACCAGTTTATGAATTTTTTCAACATTCAAATTATAGTTTTCTATCCCCTTCTTGTACCTTTTAACATATTTCATTGATTTTGAATCCACTTTACGTAAAACAACAAAACCACCTGATTCCTTTCTAGCAATTACAATGATATTTTGCAAAAATTTCTCAAATGAATCCAATTGATTAATCCACTTTTCAATTTTTTTTGAAGACTTTATAATATATTCAGAGTGTTCAGACTTTTGATCCTTTAATACTATATTATTTATTAATCCTAGGTAAGTATCAATATCCTCTTTTATTTCATTTCTTTTAAATTTTAAATTAGGAAGAACATCTTTCATTGGTTCCACTTCATCGGCAATAAAAATCAAATTTTTATCAATTTTTTTAAATATTGTTTTAAGATTTGTTTTATTTTGTTCATACTTCAATCGGTGTTTTTTTATAGAGTCTGATTCCTTTTTCAGAATTGTTCTAAAAGTCAATTCTTCTTTTAAAGAGAATTGATCTAAATCAGTTGTTTTACTTTTTTTCATTTCTTTTACAATTTTAATCATCTCTTTCGTCAAACTATCGATAGAATTAAATGAATATTTTAATTTTANATACGAATTATCTAATAATTCATATATTTCAAAATCNTCATCCATATAGAAACTCAACTCTGATTTCATAATTTTTTCTAAATCTTTATGCTCNCTTTTGGTAAACTTTTTCCATTCTCTATTTTCTAATATTATTGTATCTACAGAATAGATGTCTTTCAATAATGTCGGTTTTGATTTTACCCCAGAGCAACCTGAAAACAAAAACAGAGTGATTAATAATATAATCACCCTGCTTTTATAGTTTATTTTATTTTTTAGATATTTAATTTTTTTTCACTGTTCAATTTCATAAGATCATCATAACCGCCAATATTTTCACTACCAATAACGATTTGAGGAACCGTACGCCCACCTGTTAATTTAAATAAATCTTCACGACTCCATCCTTTGTCTTCGATATTAATTTCTTCAAATGATAAACCTTTATCTTTAAAAAATCGTTTTGCATAATCACATGATGGACACCAGNTAGTTGAGTAAATTTTGATATCTTTTTTTTTCATGTCTTTTATTCTATTTTAAAAATAATAATTTTTTAACTTCCCTTTTTTGATCAGCCTGAATTACAATAAAGTATGTACCTGAAGATACTGGATTACCAGTACTGTTTGTACCGTTCCAAGTTAATTTATATTTCCCAGGAGCCATTAGTCCATTTCTTATAACATTAATTTCCCTACCCATTATATCATAGACTTTAATTAAGAAAGATTTTGAATTATAAATATTAATTTCAATGTTCACTAATGGATTAAATGGATTTGGATATGCTTTTTCAATTTCAAACCCTTGAGGATTTATATTATCCTGTAAAGAAAGTTCCGAAATATAATTTTCTGGTGAATTTGTTGAAAATCTAATGGCAAGTCCATCCTCTAATGGTGCAGCACCAGAAGCATAAACATTATTAAAAGCATATTGAAGCCCATAATTTTTTAAAGGTGCTTCAATACCTACTGTTGAATANTTTTTTGTAACATCAACATCTTCTATCTCTAAATATTGAAAATCGATTACACCATCTTCAGTTTCTGTTGGCATAGAATTCTGATTATAGAGGATCACTTGAAATGTTTCTTCTGTTGTTTCATCATAACCATTTAAAGCCCTCGACCATTCTATGATAAATTTTCCATCTAATTCATCAAACCTAGTAAATACATTTATCCATTTATCGATAATGCCATCACCATCAGTGTCAATTGTCTCTAAGTCATCAGAAAAAGGGGCAAGCATTGATTTTGGTCCCATATACATAGGAATAGACATATTCCAAAAATAATCTATATCACATGGAACGAAAGATGTCCATCCATTTGAACTTATAGTAATTTGCTCATAGTCAATACCATGATACTTAAAANTAAANGGNAATTCTATATCNACGTGATCGTCATCATCTAATTCATAATGATTATCATNGCTNCCACCATAATCAGGGTCTAACTCAATCCAATTAAAAACTGGTGCCTGAGANAAATCTAGATCCATATTATCATAAGCCCAGTATCCGTAATTATTAGGTGAGACAGGGAAATTTTNGTTAATCGGTTTCATATGCAAGGGTAATTCAGAGGAATNAATTGTGCGATTATTTTTTTGAAATTCAATTAAAAATGTTACNGTNCTTCCATAGGATATATTATCAAACTCAACAGAGTAATTTAAAGTTTCCATAGAAGTATTAAATGACGAAAATGATGAAAGAAGNTCATAATTGTTATTTTCAATGATACTACCACCATCTGAAATCAAAGATAGTTTAATGTATAAATCTGAATAATTTCCTTTAGAGTAATTAGAAACTTCAAGGGAAGGCTCAAATAAAGAATTTGGTAATCCATCATTTGCAAAAGTAGAAATAAAGAGTGGCCTTACGCAATTAATATTAACTTTAAGAATATTATTTCCTTCAGAATCATTTAAATTGCCAATAATTGAATTGGCAAAATCAAAACCATAAACCGCCATCTCTAAATCACTTAGACTAAATAGTTCACCTGGTTCCAATGAAGGTATCTGAATATCAAAATAATTAGGTTCAACATTTTCAGAAAATATAATTTGACCATTAATTTCTTCTGAAGAGCTATTGGTATTGTTTATTAAGCTCATCGATAAACTAAATGGCTCTCCCAATACCGGAATTTGATTATTAATTTGATCTGTAATAGTCAAACTTGAAATTGAGATATTAGAGTCTAAAAATTGAACATCTACAATTTCTAAACCCTGAACGAACCCACTCTTATTTGCATAAATTTGAATTTCAGATAAACTACTATCTTCTAATCTAAATATAAACCTACCGTTAACATCAGTTACACCCTTAGATAAGATTTCGTCATTGTTCATGATACTGATAATAACATTATTCTGTAAAATTCCATTTATATCTTTAACTATAATATCAATAATTCCATCATTTGAATAAATATCATCAACCTCTAAAACAAATTGGTTAGGAGTATTGACATATACTGCAAGTGACGGATCACCGAGTATATTATATACATGTGCATAAAATTCTTGAGCTTCTCCTATGCCGCTCTGAGCAGGAAATTCTTTAATTAACCCAGATTGTCCAGCTTGCATAGCTGGTCCAAGCTCAACAACACCATTATTTAACATAGCATCATACATGTAAGCATTGATTACATTATTATATTTAGTACTCGTATGGAGATCTGAAGGACCAATAAATGCAACACCACCTTTCGGAACATTCGGTGTACCTCCTCGAATAATTGCTTCCGCTAGACATGGATCAACATTATTTGCAAAATCATTAGAATTGCAAACATAGCTCATAAAAACTGGTGTCAGCCACCCATTATTTAAGTCATTCACATCATCAACATGAAATTCAGGATAATGCCAACCGTTTGCATCGCCCCAACCTCTATAGTTTACTATACCAACACCATTATCAATCGACGGAATTATGTAAGATGCCCCTTGTTGTATGGGTGGATAAAAAACTGTATCAACTTGATCATATCCATAAGAAAGAAGTTCATCCCTTAGCCAATAGGATGTCCATTTAGGAGTAATTGGAATAGGGTAAGTATTTGCATAGTTACCTGCTACTACGAGGCCTTTCCCAAGCCAGTCTGAGTCATAAGCTAGAGGATCACGAGCGTATTGAATTGTTTTGGCCATTATAACTGCTAGATCTGATAATGAATCAATTGATAGACGGCCAATGAAAACATCTGGTATATTATCATCTCCGGTTATATGAGTGAATTTTTGATCTGTTACATCATTTTCTGGCCCATAATAGAAAGAAGGAAAAGCTGCAAATCCATCAACATCTCCAATTAGCAAAACATACTCTAGCATAGGATCTTCAATTAATTTATCACCAATCATTGATTTAATATTTTCTGCTGTTGAACCTGCATCAGATAAGGTTACAATCTCAACATCAAATCCTTGTGATTTTTTAAAAGATGAAAAATCTCCCATGTATTGTGCAACTCCATCAGGACAGATAATTAAAAAACTACCTCTTTGGGGATTTAATTGAGATGGGAGTATTTCGTAATTGCTTGTAATCATATTAACAAACGAAATAGGTACAGCAGAACCGATTAACTGATCTTTATTTTTGCCTCTAAATTGGGTTTCTTCTGATAGTAAAAATGAAGAAATAATGGTAATTAGTATTAATTTTTTATAATAATGCATTTTTTTACGACCTGTTCTTTTTTTGTTTCTAATCTTATAAAGATCATACCTGATCCAGAAGGAATTCCACCAAGATTATTAAGGTTTAAATCAAAAAATTGTTTTCCTTTTATCATTTCATTAAAAGATAAAGATTCTATCTCTTGACCTAAAATATTAAAAATTTTAATCTTGAGTTCTTTCCCCTTGAGACCCGAAACTGACATTCGAAGATTTCCATTAGAAGGGTTAGGATATATATTATTTATTTTAAGTGGAATTTTTGGTATATATGTTTCTTTAATTTCTTCAACCTTAAGAAAATTATCAAATATTGAATGTATTTCTATTTCTTTAATAACCCACCCTCTATAATTCACAGATTGATCTGGCCTAAAGTCGAGTCTGATTTTAATATCAGTGAAACCCTCAATTGATGTGGCTGACAATAAGCTAGTTTGATATTCATTCCATTCATGACCACTCCATGAAACCGTATTTAACAAACTATCTTCACCATTTAATATTGAAATACTAATCAAGTCATGATCCCACTCAGTTTCAAATTTGTGTTTAAGCTGAACAGTAAGACGATTTGAACCTGAAACGTTAAAAGTATTAGACTCCATCCAATTTGAAATAATTGTTGTATCACTGTTTTCATAATAAGCTGTTAATTGTGAGTGTATGGTTGAGTCTGAATGTACCCATGAACCGTTTATCGTTTGCCAATTTTCAAAGTTATTCAAATTTATGCTATTACTATTTTGATATGGTATTTTGAAATTTAGGTCTGAATTTAAGGTTATATTTTTACTCCAAGGCATTATTTGAGAATTTGAATAAAATTCTACTTTATATGTACCTCTAGGCAGTTCAAAATTATTTTGTCCCGATGAAATTTCAATCATGGATTTATCAAAAATATCTGTGATAGAACCTGAAAAATTTTGCTGATCATAAGAGTCATGTAGAAGTTCAAAACTTAAGTTGAATAAATCTGATTTTTCTAAAAAAACATCTTGATTTGTTATAGCGCTATTATTTGCTACTAAAGTTAGTATTTGAGTGTCATAACCTTTTGCCTTAACATGCATATTATAGGTTCCTACATCTAATATTCTTCTATAACGACCAAATTCATTTGTTAAACGAGGTTTTAAAACAGAACCTGAATGTTCCATAATTTCAACTACAGCGTTTTGAATAGGCTCATTAGTGTTAGCATNAAANACTCTCCCTGTNAATTGAGATGCATCTGCATAATACCCAATAGTTCTATCCATCAAATAAAACATGGCTGGAAGATTACGTTCAATTGTATTTTCAATAAGTATGCTATCTGGCTGCAAATTCGCTGTACCACATTCTACAAGATACTGGATACANCCNGTTTCATGATAGAACCAATCATGTAATTTACCATTTCGAGAACCACTAAAAACTGATAAATATGTACTTGTNCCATCTTCTGTATCAATTAAACTTGCAAATTGATCTGCAATAGGTTTTATAATGTTTAAATCAGGAGATTCTTTTTCTTCTTCCCATTTCCAAGATGAAAATACCTTCTCAGATAAATTACCTGATCTAGAACTGTGCCATACAATTGAAAAAGTAAAATCGTTATCAAGAGCAAGGTCTCTTATAGCAATTGACTCACTTTCTGAAAATGCTTGTTCACCTTTGTAATAATCATAATGTGAAGCATAATCTGAATTATCAGGTTCTAAGAAAGTATCTCCAAATGCCCAATTAAAATCAAAGTTTCTATTCAAGTCCACTCCATCGATATCATTTCCAATTGAAGGATCATAATCAAAGAATCCATTTGGATAAGGTCCTGAAGATGATAAATCTCTTTTGTTCTTTCTAAAACTAAAATCTAAACCTTCGTGGACCACATTCAGTCCCTCAGGGTTTGCAGTTGGTATCAACCAAATATCAAGATATTCTTTTAGAATATTAATATGCGTATATGAATTAGCATCTGGAAAAAGAAGTTTATCAATGAGAGACACAATGATTTCAACACCTAAAATCTCTTCTGCATGCACTTGACCAATGAAAAGAACTCTCGGCTCATCTTCTTTTATAGCTGCATTATCTGATATTCGTACTCCAATAATAGGGATATTTTCCTGAGTAGAATATCCGATAGTATCAAGATGAAAGAAATTTTGAATAGATTCAAGTTGATTGAGTGAATCTAGGTAACTGTATAATTCTTCAGTAGTATGATATCGTTCGTCTAGGGACTGACTAGACAGAAGATTAAATGACAAAAACAATAATATATATTTCATAAATTACTTTAAGTAAGTTATCTTACCTTGACTTATTATACTATTTGAAATAAATTGATAAAAGTAAATTCCGCTTGATTTTCTTCGACCATTTATATCTTTACCATCCCACTTTATTTTATAATTCCCAGCTAAACCGGGAAGAATCATTTTTTCTGTCACTATCTTACCATTAAGGTCAAATACTTTAAAAACTATAGATTCATTGCTAGGGATTGAGAATTCAAACGTAACATTCCCATTAAATGGATTTGGATATGCTGGCTTTAATGAAAATTCCAAAGGAGATATACAATCTGAGCATGAAGGGTTACTTGATAATAACTCAGCTTTTAGAAGTGTTTTACCATAATAATTTGCTAGATCCGCCTTTCCTGAACTTCTATAATCAATCCAATCCAGAAAATACTCTTCATCATTATGCTTTTCAATATGTATACTTTGTTGTTTATGGTATGCTATGCAAATTGGTATGCCATTAATGTCAGTTGTCAAACCATGATTCATGATATAACCTGAACCATACAAATCAACACCATTTATTAATAGGGGGTCATCATTGTAGTACCCTCTTTCATCTTCCCAAACAATCATGAATTCATCATCTTGGATAGATTTTACTACTGGGCTATACTGATTTGTAGTATCATTGGTAAATTGAATAAAGCTTTCAAGAGATTGTCCATTAGTTAAATCAATAACTTTACCAAAGATATTAAAGTCAACACCGTTTTGATAATCCTCCC
The DNA here is from genome assembly GCA_002691785.1 of Fidelibacterota bacterium. Lineage (GTDB taxonomy): Bacteria > Fidelibacterota > Marinisomatia > Marinisomatales > UBA1611. The sequence goes on from NZIX01000092.1 coordinate 25,838, forward strand.
ATGCAATCAATGCTTTAGTTCCTGACTCATTTAAATCAAATGCTATGTTCACCTGATCATTATCATTTTCAGTAATTGGGACACCACCCTCTTCCCAAATAATATTTCCATCCCAATCAATTTTTTGGGTAAAAATATCAGAAAAATTACCATCTTGTATCCAAATAGCTAAAATTCCGGATCCATCATTTATTTCTCTTAATTCTAAATTTCTGGAGTCAAATGAACTATTACTCAAACTATTTCCATTAGGATTCCATCCTATTTCTGTATTTCCATCAACATCTATTTTTGTATACATTAATTTTGCAGCAGGCCATGCATCCTCCATCCAAAAAATCATAAAATTACCATCTGGAGCGTTGATTATATCCATTATATAATCATCTCCATTGGAAGTTATAATTTCTACTCCTCCTGTTTCTAGGCTTAATTCCCCATTACCTGTCAGTTTCTGATAATAGATATCATAGTTAAAACCTCGACTTTCAGACCAAAAGCAACCAATACCATCTTCGGTATTAATTAATTTTGCATTCCTCATATCAAAGACAGGATTAAGGGCAACACCCGAATCTGCCCATACATTGTTTAAATCAAAGTCGAATTTATTTATTCTAATAAATTTAGGTGATGAAGATCCATCAAAAGTCGCTGTAAAAACATAGGACTCTGTTTTTAATATTTGAGGAGTAGAAAAATCAGTCTCAGATGATGAATTATCTCCAAAAGTTAATTTTTTCCCGTTAGGATAAATAACCTCAGAGTTCGTAATTCGAGAACCAAATATTTTTTTTGATGATCTGTTATCTTCCCATAACAATAAAAAATCTTGATTATCTAATTTATAATGATT
>NZIX01000093.1 GCA_002691785.1 Fidelibacterota bacterium
AAAGAAATTATACTAAAAAATGGAAGCACTGTTTTTGGTAAAATTATTTATCAAGATGATAAATCTTTGAAAGTTGAAACACTGGTTGGTTATTTAATTGTTGACAGAGCTCAAGTAGTAAGAATTGTTGATAATGTAATCACGGAAGACACCCAAGAATACGTGCCGGAGCAGATTCGTGATAGTTATTCACCGCCGCCAATGCCAAAACTTGCTCAGCCAAAATATACTTCTTCTAATAACTCAGGAAGAAATGCAAGCGCAAAGTTTTCTGCTAATTGCGTACTTGTTGGGAATATTTCTGAAAAGAAAGATGGGCAAGGAAATATTATCTTTAATGGTGAGATAAAAAATATAGGNGGAAGAAGATCTGATTTTGTAAAAGTAGATTTTGTCTTTAGGAAAAATTGGAGTGGTGAAACAAAAACNCTTACAACCTTTGTAAAAGGTTCATATAATACCTTTGATACTGGAATTGTCTCAGATGCAAGTCTACTTCCTGGCGCAATCGGTAAATTTGATTTATATGTACCGCAAGACTTTGGCGCTTTCATAGGATACTCTTATGTCATTGATTGGGAAGAATACCAATAAATAGTATCTGGCGACTTTAATCAAATAAAGATGATAAAAAAAACATTTATAGTTCTATTTTTATTAACTATGATAAATGGCTCTACCAGGGTTGCCTATACGCGACCTGGCTTCATGATGAGGATACCTACTTCTAGTATAATGAAAACACCATATTTATTTAGAACTGGAATAGGGTCTGAAATTCACAATTTTAACCCTATGAATACTTCAGGCGGTGTATTTTTTGACATAGAACTTAGCAGAGGTTTTTCATTTGGTTTTTCTGCGGTCAAAGGTGGCGANACTACCAGAGTAGAAAAGTTATTAGAATCAACAAANAATCCACCTGTAGAATTTGGNTTTCANTTTCAACAAAGAGTTTACATGTATAATGATATCTCTCTNTCTGTTGGATTGCAAGACGTTGTATTTGAAAGCTCNTCNGATACTGAGGGAATTCTTAATTTAAATACGGACCTGTTATCNTTTTTTGCAGTTTTAGGAAGTGAAAAAGATTTAGGTGAGTATAAAATGAATACATACTTCGGAATTGGAACTGGAGGATTAGCNCCAGTCTCTAATTTTATAGATACAACATCAATTAATGAAATAGTCGATACTAGTGCGACAAATTCTCCTGAAAGCAACACNGGTATTTTTATTGGATTTGGATTGAAAACCCCATATTTTGCAAGATGGGGAGGAATGGATATTGTGGGTGAATTCGACGGATCGGGTGTCAATGTGGGACTCCGCATCCCCCTTACCTCGGATTACCGCCTGAACCTAGGGTTCACCCACTTAGATCAAATACCCAATTGGAAAGATGCATATTGGGCTGGTCATTCAGGAATTACGATTGGGTTTAGTATGGAAGTCCCCAGAGACCCTTCTAAAAGAACTATGGGAGTAGGTCCCTCAGCCCCCACAAATATTTATGGCACTAATAATAACAGCATAGGTTCAGGGGAAGTACCTTTACATCGAGACTCTACTATTGCCATGGCTAATGTTGCCGTTGAAACTCTCAGAGACTCAATGTCACTTATGAATAATGAAATGAGGAATCTACTGGTTAGGTTATCTGCTATGGAGCAAAACACAAAGTTTTTATCAGATTCTCTGAGTAGTATTAAGCTTGAGACAAATGTTTCAGAAAAAAATATGAATGAAGCATTGAGGCATTTATCTAGATCCTTGAGATACTTTTACGCTGGTGATTATCGTGAAGCACTCAAAGAAGTTGACCTTGCTTTAGAATTAAATCCAAATTTAGCATTAGCTTATGCTAGAAGAGGTTCTATTTATTATAAATTAGGCGATGTTCAAAGAGCAACTATTAATTGGAATCTTGCACTTCGACTAGATCCAGAATACACAGATGTTCGAAATATTTTAAAAGCATTGCATGAAAACAAATTAAAATCTGAAAATTTAGAAGGAGAGTGACCATATGGATATAGCTCTAATTATTGGCGTTGTTTTAGGTTTAGTCTTTATGATAGGTAGTATGCAAATTGCATTCATGAATGGCGCAGCAGGAGATTTTGGAAACTTTGTTGATGCACCAAGTTTTGGTATTGTTATCGGAGGAATGTTAGCCTCCATATTTGTTGCTTTTCCTATGCCTCATGTTGTAGCTCTTGGTAAAGCTATCGGCGCTATTTTGAAACCTGCTGATGATAAGATGGGTCCACTTGTAGATGAAGCATGTGGAATAGCTGAAATTGCTAGAAAAGGGGCCTCAGATTTAGAAAAAGGCGTTGATTCAATTAAAACTTATTTTTTTAAAGATGGAATTCAACTAGTCGTTGATGGAATGGGAGCAGATGAAGTTGTTGAGATCATGGAAACTAGAGTTGAGTTTCGTGAAAAAAGAGAAAAGTTGCAGTATGATATGCTTAAAGCTATGGGTGATTTAGCACCAGCATGGGGAATGGTTGGGACTCTAATTGGGCTAGTTCTTATGTTAGCTGGATTTGGAGAGCCGGGAGGAGCTGATAATTTAGGTGCGGGTATGGCAGCAGCATTAATTACTACATTTTATGGTGCTGTTTTTGCAAATTTATTTTTTCTTCCAATGGCACAAAAAATGGGAAATAAAACAAATATAACTTCTATGTCTTCAGCTTTACTTATAGAGGCAGCAAAGTTAATTGCTCAGAAAAAACACCCACTAATTGTTAGAGAAAAACTTAATTCATATATTCCTCCTGCAGAATGGAAAAGAGAGTAATTAAGTGACCCCAGCCGAAAAGAAAGCATTTCAAAAAGGCTTTTCAGCGGGAGCAGACTCTGTAGAAGAAGGTTTGCCCGGTTGGTTTGGAACCTTTGCAGATATGATGACTCTACTGTTTGCTTTTTTTGTTCTTCTTGCGGCGATATCCACTATGGATCCCGTTAAGCTTCAAGAAATGGCGAATTCAGAAGGTAAGTCTTTGGGCAGTGAAATTGAAGCTGAAGGAGCAGAGGATGAGGGTGAATTTGAACCATTAAAAACACTTGCTGATGTGAAACAATCAATGGAAGAAGCTGTTGAAGAAATGAAGAAAGAGAATCCAAAAGGAGACCCACCTATTGATATTCAAACAAGCTTAAAAGGTTTAATAGTAAACATAGATGGAGACCTTTGTTTTCAAGGTGGTAAGTCAGATTTAAAACCAGCGTTGAAAAAAATTTTGGATGAAGAAATTATCCCAAGAATAAAAGCATGTCCTTTTAACATAGAAGTCGCTGGACATTCTGATAGTGATAAGATGCCTAAAAAATGGAGAAAGCGTTTCCCTACAAACTGGGAATTGTCTGCTGCTAGAGGAGCTTCAGCAGTAAGGTATATGATTGAAAAAGGAGGAATTCATGCCGTTAGGCTTCTTGCAGCAGGATATGGTCCTTGGACACCAAAAGGTCTAGAGGATTACAAAAAACTTAATTTAACTTACAATCCATTAACATTGAAGTGGGATGATCCGATTCAAATCGAGGATTCAAAAGGTAATATGATAGATATGCCAACAGTGCTTGCTTATAATGAAACAAAAGAGATGAAAAGAGCAAATAGACGTCTTCAAATAACATTTTTAACTACAGGGAATGAAGATATAACAGCAGCCACAAAAAAGGATAAAAATTGAGGTTGCCTTTTAATACAAACCATAGAATATTATATTTGATTATGATAGCGGATCTTAATCAAACTTTTATGGTTAATAGTAAAAACACATACCGAGGAGTTTCATATGAAAACAGGTAAAAAATTAATAATTCTTTTTTTAGTACCATTTATTTTATTTAGTCAGAATAGTGGATATTTATCCCAAAAGCTGATGGTAGAAAATAATATTCGAGATCGAATTAAGGATGCGCTCTCAAAAATTATAGATTCTCATAAATACGTAATAAATGTTGATGTTGAACTCGAAGTGTTAGATGAGGTAAATGAACAAATTACTGTTTTTACGCCAAGAGAAAAAAATAAAAAAGAAATCGAAACTCCTGCAGAAAGAACAGCTAGTGTCTTACAACAGATGCAACAAAATGTTATTAAAGAAGATACGGAAATTGAAAAAGAATCATATTCAATAGGGCTACCTATCCCGGGGTTTGAAGTTGATGTTTCACAGCAAAAGTCAGAACAAAGATCTATTACTCAATCTAATCCAATATCTCCCAAAACAATGAAACCAATTCAAAGTAGTGTTTCAAGTGAAGAAAATGAGGATAATAAAGAGCTTGTAGATAAAGTAGTATCAAGAAAAAGACCATCAAGAGCTCAAGTAAAACGGATGGATATAGCTTTAATTTTGCAAGAAGGAGCTGCTCCAGAATTAATTGAAAATATTCGACAGTTAACTATGGCTTCATCAAAGTTTGACAGAAACAGAGGCGATAAAATTACAATAATGACTGCAAGCTTTAAAGAAAGAAGAGACCAAAAATCAGCAGAACAGATTATGCTAAAAAATATAGCTGAAAAAATTGAAAATTTAGAGCAAAAAAGAATAGTTGAATCTGGCAGTTGGAAAGAAGATATAGAAAAATATAAAACTGAACAATCTTTACGCCGAGAACAAGATCTAGCTACCTTAGAAAATGCCATGGCTGAATTAGAGAAAAAAAGACTTGAGGATGCAGCAGAATATGAGAAAAAAGAATTAATGCGAAGAGACTCCATAAGAAATTCTAAATTAGAAAATGAAATTAAAGCTTTAAAAGAAATGCTTACTTTAGATAAAAGTAGTAATAATCAAAATCAATCTAATCTAGACTCCTCTAGGTTTGCGATGTTAGATAATGAATTACAAAGTTTACAAAAAACATTATTTCAGGCTATGAGTCAGGATTCAAGCGATGCAGCAAGAAGAGCTCAAGCTAAGATAGAATCAGAAATAGCTCTGAGAGAACAAGAAAAGAAAGCTCAAGATTCATTAATTCAAGAAAAATTATTGGCATTAGACGCTGCTCAAGCAGAATTAGTTGTTTTTCAAGAAGAAGCAAAAGCAGAGTCAGGAAGTTCTCAGATGGTTTTATATATATTATCGGGGGTTTCTGCACTGTTGTTGGTCGCTTTGATTGTTGTTTTGTTAAAGAATAAAAAATCAGGAACACCTGTATCAGCTCCGATGCCACCTTGGATGATGTATCCACCTCCAAGGCCACCAAGAAGGAAAAAAAGAAAAAGACGACCTCCTGCAAAACAACAGGAAAAAAAGGAACAGCAAGAGAATCAAACAGTTAAAAATGAAGAATTAGAACAAGCTCAATTAGAAATCAATAATAATCAGAATGTAACAGAACAAGTAAAACCTCAAAAGCTTTCTGATGACCCTAATGTATTAAAAAGTGAAATTGATGATATTAGAAAATCTGTTGTTTCAATGAGTGTCGGNCAACCGGGGAAAACATCAACAATTGTTCAAGAATGGTTAGAGCAACCAGCTCCAGCGCCAGAAGCAGAACCAGAAGAGATCTCTAATGATGAAGAATCAGATGATGAAGAATCAGATGATGAATAAAAAATAGGAAGGAAAAAATGATTAATGATTATCATATGCTTTCAGGGCTTCANAAGGTAGCAATTTTATTCTCAGTCGTNGGAGAAAGTTTAGCGCTTTCNNTGGTNAAAGGTCTNTCAAAAACAAATATTNGGAAGATTAGATCGACAGTAAGAGAAATGGATTCTGTTTCATACCTTGTAAAAAAACGTGTGATGGAAGAATTTTACTTTGGCTTTTTAAGTGAGCAGTTTGAAAGTGCGNATAAGGAAGAAGGTCCAATTCAACCATTTGAATTCCTAAAAAACTTAAATGAAGAACAGTTAAATGCACTAGTGAAAAACGAAGATTCTCCTGTAATTGCTATGATAATGGCGCAACTTGAACCTGAACAAAGAATGGCAATATTAAATAAAGTAGACCCTAAATTAAAAGGTCAAATTTTATTAGAGTTAGGTTCTCTTGGGGATATTCCATTAGAAGGGGTAATTGAGGTAGCTGCAAGAATGAAAGAAAAAGCGACTTATCTTCCAAGAACTACTGAATTTTCACGCGGTGGCGGTAAAGAAATTGCTGATATCATTGGAAGTATGGATGCAGCAGAAGAAGAAAAATATCTACAAACTCTGCAAAACGAAAATCCGGAGTTATATAAAGAAGTTAAGAAGTTTCACCTTACATTTGATGATATTTTAGAGAAATTTCCCGACAATACTAAGAGAGAGTTATTTGTTGCAGCAGACTTGACTGAATTAGCTCTAGCCTTAAAAGGTTTAGAACAAGAAATGGTCGATCAAATCATTGAAGGGCAGCCTCAAAAGCGGCAAGCTATGTATGAACCAGTAGAAGGAGCAGTTGCTAAAAGAGATGTTGATAACGCAAGGAAAAAAATTGTTGTTAATGCTAAAGAAATGGCTGATAGTGGAGCAATAAACTTAGAAGATATTCTATCGGGTGGTGAAATGGTTGAATGATATATCTTATATAAAAAGATCAGTTTAATAAAAAAGCCTCAACAGAGGCTTTTTTATTAAACTGTATATTCTATATAGAATTTTATAATTCAGATTGAGCTGCTGCCAACCTAGCAATAGGAACTCTAAAGGGAGAGCAACTGACATAGTCTAATCCACTCTCTTTACAGAATTTTATCGAGGATGGATCACCGCCATGTTCTCCACAAATACCAATTTTGAGTTTAGAATTCACAGCTCTACTTTCTTTTACAGCCATAGAAACAAGCCTCCCAACGCCTTTAACATCAATACTTTGAAAAGGGTCGTGAGATAGTATTTTTCTTTCAAGATAATCAGGTAAAAAAGATCCAATATCATCTCTACTAAAACCGTATGTAGTCTGAGTTAAGTCGTTTGTGCCAAAACTAAAAAACTCAGCGTGTTGAGCTATTTCATTTGCTGTTAGGCAAGCTCTTGGTAATTCAATCATTGTCCCAATCAGATATTTAAGTTTTTTTCCTGATTCCTTTTCAATTTTCTTGGCTGTTTTTTTGACAATGTTAGCTTGATCAATATATTCAGTAACAGTTCCAACAAGAGGTATCATTATTTCAGGAAAAACAGACACTCCTTCATCAATTAATTCAGCAGAGGCTTCTAATATCGCTCTTGCTTGCATTTCTGTTATGTCTGGGAAGGCGATTCCTAATCTGCAGCCTCTGTGTCCCAGCATGGGGTTTAATTCATGTAAACTTGAAATACGTTTTGAAATAGATCTCTCTTCTATGTTTAATTTTAATGCAAGTTCAGATATTTGCTTATCATCCAAAGTTATAAACTCATGAAGAGGAGGGTCTAATAATCTAATTGTTACAGGTTTACCTTCCATTGCTTTTAAGATTCCTTTAAAATCATCTTTTTGAAAGGGCAAAAGTTCCATTATTGCAGATCTTTTATCTTCATTATTATCTGCTAGGATCATTTTCCGCATTGCAATAATTCTCTTTTCATCAAAAAACATATGTTCGGTTCTGCATAATCCAATCCCTTCAGCACCAAAGTTAATTGCTTGAGCTGCATCTGATGGACTTTCAGCATTTGTTCGAATTTTAAGTTTTCTAAATTCATCTGCCCAATTCATTAAAACTTTATATTCAGAATGATTGTCTGGATTAGCAGGAACTAACTCAAGTTTTGCATTATATAGATAACCTTTTGTACCATTCATGGTAACCCAATCACCTTCTCTTAGAATTTGATTGTTTACTTCAACCTCTTTATTCTTTAAATTAATTTGTAAGTCACTGCATCCAACAATACAACATTTACCCCATCCGCGAGCAACAAGAGCAGCGTGTGATGTCATTCCTCCTTTAGCNGTTAAAATAGCTTCAGAAGCGTGCATGCCATGAACGTCTTCAGGAGAAGTTTCTTCTCTAATCAGAATAACTTTTTCCCCTTTATTATGCCATGATTCAGCATCGTCTGCCGTAAAAACAAGNCGACCAGTTGCNCCACCTGGGCCAGCAGGAAGCCCCTTAGCTAAAATATTTGCTTTCTTTTCACTATCACTATTTAACATAGGGTGTAATAGCTCATCTAATTGATCAGGATTTACTCTCATAACCGCTGTTGCTTTATCAATCATACCCTCATTTTTCATATCAACAGCCATTTTAATTGCAGCGGCTCCAGTTCGTTTACCTACCCTAGTTTGAAGCATCCAAAGTCTACCTTCTTGAATTGTAAATTCAATATCTTGCATATCAGAATAATGTTTTTCTAATTGAACTTTTATTTCAAATAATTTAGCGTAAATATCAGGCATTGATGATTCAAGAGATGGAAGGGTTTGCGTGTCTTCTGTTTTCGTATCCTCATTTAAAGGGTTCGGGGTTCTTAGACCAGCAACAACATCTTCACCTTGNGCATTGGTCAGCCANTCACCAAAAAATTTATTATCCCCATTTGCAGGATTTCTAGTGAAAGCGACACCTGTTGCTGAGTTTAATCCCATATTTCCGAAAACCATAGTTTGAACGCTTACAGCTGTACCCCATTTATCAGGTATATTTTCTATTCTTCTATAATTAATTGCACGTTCTCCATTCCAACTCTGAAATACCGCTTTAACACCTCCCATAAGTTGTTCCATAGGATCATCAGGAAAATCGACNCCCATTAAAGTTTTAATTTCTTCTTTGAATCGATTAGACAANAATTTCCAATCATTTTCATTTAAATCCGTATCATTTATATAGTTATTCTTATTTTTATATTCTGTTAATAAGGACTCGAGTTTATGTCTAATTCCGTGTTCGCTGTCAATTTCAACTCCGTTTGATTTTTCCATTACTACATCTGCATACATCATGATTAGTCTTCGGTATGCGTCATAGACAAATCTCGGGTTACTTGTCTTTTTAATTAGGGCTGGAATTGTTTTTGAAGTAAGGCCTACGTTCAAAACTGTTTCCATCATTCCAGGCATAGATTTTCTAGCACCAGATCTAACAGATAGCAGTAGTGGATTTTCATTATCACCAAATTTAGCCCCCATGATTNTCTCTGTTGCTTTAATCGATTCTAAGATTTGAGAATTAAGCTCGTTGGGAAACTCACAATTGTTGTNATAATAATGAGTGCAAACTTCCGTGGTTATTGTAAATCCAGCAGGGACTGGAATTCCCAATAAATTCATTTCAGCTAGATTAGCACCTTTTCCGCCTAGTAAATTTTTCATTTCAGCTGTTCCTTCAGCTTTTCCATNACCAAATTGGTATACGTATTTCAATGTATTAACTCCTTGTAATATATTNTTTAAATTATTTTTTAAAAAGTTGGTGAAAAGTATCGAATCTCTTTTAGATTCCCGTTTGGGTCATAAAAAAACCACTTATCTACCATCTTACCTTGTTTATATGAGCCTTGCATCTCTTTAAGTTCTTTTTTGTTATCCCACCAACTAGTCCAGGTAGCATCTTTTTTCCCATTTGAATAAAAACCTTCAGAGTGCCTACCATCATCGAACCATGCAGACCATTTTCCTTCTTTAGTGCCTTCAGAAAAAGAACCTTCTTGTACTTTGTTTGACTCTCTATCCCAGAAAGTCCATAACCCATCAGCCTTACCTTTGACAAGGTTGCCTTCTTTCTCTTTGATACCATTATCATAAAAAAATGTCCACTTTTTATTCATTACCCCTAGTTCATAGGTTCCATGGGATTTTATATTTTCATTGTCATACCATTCTGTCCATANCCCATGTTTTTCNCCGTTTTTGTACCCTCCTTGCTCTTCTTTTCCACCACTCCAAGGCCTTTTGGGTTCTGGTACTGGGATATCAACAACTAATATTTCAGGGACTTTTTTCCCGCTTGGAGACCATTTTATCCATTGTCCGTCTTTTTTACCATTTTTTGTTTTTCCAAGAAATAAATAACCAGCATCAGAATTTTCATCAGTGATAACACCGGTGTAAGGTTTATCTTCTCCTGGTTTGAAAAAAACAGACTCTCTTTCAACAAGTTGATTTAAAATTATATGTTCTAGATCTGAACCAAAATCAAATTCAAAGTCTTTTTCTTCTTTACTATTCCAATATGTCCAAATTCCATTTGGGGAGCCATTTTTTAAGAATCCTTCCCTTTGCATTTTACCATCTTTATAATAGTAAGTAGTTAATCCTTCTTTAACACCATTTTGATGATAGCCTTTTTCTTTTATTTGATCACTCTTTGGATACCAAATTGCCCAGGGTCCGTCCGGGTTGTCAGATTTATAATTTGTCATGGTACTTCTGTATCCATTTACCCATATTGTATTTGGTCCATCAAGTTCACCATTTTTATAAAACTTTTCACTATTTATTTCTTCAGGAGTATTCCAAATTGTCGATTTTCCATGTAGTTTCCCTTGAGAAAACCCTTTTTCCTCAGCAATAGATCCATCGGTTTGAAAATATAACCATGTTCCATCCATTTCGTCATCTAGATAGTTACCCTCAGATTGCTTTATACCACTTTCAAACCACCAAGTCCATACTCCATTTTTTTCGCCATCAAGGAAGTGTCCTTCTTTTTCTTTATTATCATTTAGATACCACCACCAGTTCCATAGCTCTTCATCATTTTCGGCTTTATATTTTTTACCATTATAAGACCAGGAACCATCAGTGAATGTAAGGGTTCGGTCATTTTCATACCACCAAGTCCAACGACCGTGAGGTTTTCCTTTATGATGGGATTGTTCCATTTTTAGATGGCCGTTTGGGTACCAATATTTATAAACTCCATCAGTTTTACCCATTTCAAACTTGCCTTGCTCTTTTAGATTACCTTCTTCATACCAGAGAGTCCATAAGCCATGCTTTTTACCCCTGTAATAAANGCCTTCAACTTCTTTTTGGCCATTTCTATACCATTGAACCCATTGTCCATCTCTCTTACCTGATTGAATTCTTCCGAGCATTAGATATTCTTTTATTCCACCTGTCTCAATTACCATTCCACTATAGGGCTTATGTTGACCAATTTTATAGAAAACATCTTCTCGATTTTCTAATTCTGAAATTCTGACTCGTTCCAATCCATTACCGTANTCGAAAATAAAATCTTTTTCTCCATCAGGATAATAATATGTCCATTTGCCTTCAGGCTCATTTCCTCGAATTATTCCTTCACGATCTTTGTTTCCATTATCAAACCAAACTGTAACCAAACCATCGACCTTACCATTTAAAAAAGTTTCTTCAATTGACTTGTTATCTGAATCTTTCCATGCGATCCAAGTACCGTGTTTTACCCCGTTCTTATATTCTCCTTCTCGAAGTTTAATTCCATTNGGATCCCACCAAACCCATTGACCATTTTTTTCACCATTTAAATATTCTTCCTTTGATTTTAGAGTCCCATCTTCATACCATGAGGTCCATTGACCATTTTTTTCTGATTGCTTGTAAGAACCTTCTAAAATTTTAATATTATCAGCATTCCAAAATATAGTTGGTCCATCTTTTAGTCCCTTATCGTAAGTTGTTTCACTTGTTTTTCTACCATTTTCTGACCAGTAGGTCCACTTTTTATCCAGTTTATTATCAACATAATATCCAGATTTTTCTTTAATAATTCCATTTTCATACCATGAAGTCCAACGGCCATTTAATTTACCATTACCATAATTTGCTTCTAATTTTTTATTACCATTGATGTACCAAGATGTCCATGTATTATCACGCTCACCGTTTTTAAAGGTTCTTTCTGACTTTCTTTCACCGTCCCGAAACCACTGTGTCCATAGACCATCTTGTTGTCCATCAATAAATTGAGTTTCTTCTTTTTTTATACCTGTTTCATAATACCAAGTCCAGACACCATTTTGTTTTCCCTCTTCATAAATACCTTCTTCAATTTTATTTCCATTTTCAAACCATTTAATAAGTTGACCATTTAATTTTCCAGAAAGATAATTTGATTGTTCTTTTTTTGTATTATTTTCATTATTGTAATAATTGGTCCATTCGCCTTCTCTATTTCCAGTTGCGTATGAACCTTCCATCTTTTTATTAGGTTTATCAAAAATATCATCACCATCAAGGTCAATAGTTAATACTTCNCGGTAGGTATCAGTCGTGTCTCGAATTCCATTGCCTTCACCAGCATCTTCATTTCCTGGAGTTGCTTTTATACCATCTTCACCATAATCTTCAAAAGCTTCACCATCATACCAAAAGACCCATAGGCCATCACGAACACCATTAGTATAATTGCCCTCTGTTTGTATGGCTCCTTGTTTTCCAGGTTCTTTTTGGTTTGGATAATATGTTTTCACCATCCCATCATTTTGAGATAAAGCGTAGTTTAAAAAATACATGAAAATAACCAGTATTCTCCGCATGGTCAGTTCCTCATTTCTTGTATAATAAAAAAGGTATTTTTTCTGGATAATATAAGATTATATCCTTGCCTCGGTTACCTTGTAGCTGTGAAGTTAAGAAAATGCTTGGAGAAAGTCAAAATTTTGTGGAAAATATTAATCGCCTTTGTTAAGTCGAATCCAAAAGCTTTGTCCAAATTTATCATTGAGGTTAACTAAGCCTTCGTTTGAGTTGTTCGTACCTAAAAAAGCAGTTTCGGTTTCAAATTTATTATTAGTTCTAAGGTACCCGCCCCCATCACGACCGTTACCAAGAAAAGTTGACATTTTTCCAAATTGGTTATAGGTTCTAAAATATCCACTACCTATAAACGTTCCAGTTTCTCCTGCAAAATCGTATATTCGCATTTGTCCAGAGCTATCAGCCCCAGTGCCAATGTATACTGTTTCTTGACCGTCAAAGTTATAAGTTCGGAGGTATCCCCCTCCGCTAGACCCAGTTCCTAAAAAAAGTGTTCTTTCTCCAAATTGATTGTAAGCTTGAAGATAACCTTCTCCTAAGTAAGAGGATGTCTCTCCATTTTTATTATAAATTCTAAGTTGACCTGCATGATCAGATCCGGTACCTAAGTATGATGTTTCTTTTTTTGAATTGTTATAAGTTCTAATATATCCACCACCCATTCTCCCAGTTCCAACATATGCAGATTCATCCCCATTGCCATTAAAGGCTCGCATATACCCACCTCCATCTTTTCCGGTTCCAATAAATAGTGTTGGCTCACCATATTGATTGTAGGTTTGCATATAGCCATTACCTAGATAACCCATTATAACTCCACGATCATCCTCAATTGTTAGGCTTCTGACAATTAAATGACCAAATTCATCACTTTTATTTTTAAAACCGAATGTGGTGATAATTAATAGTGTGCTTAATACTCCAATTAAAAGACTTTTTATATCGATAAACTTCATTGCTCGTTTCGTGTTTGGTTGCTTTAAATTAATAAAAATAAATTATTTTTAATACTCATATATGCTAACTTTAACAGGAATTTGAAAATTATCATATTGTCTTTGACGAATCATGTCATATTGTTTAATCTGATCAATTCGTCCTTGAACATCATAATAATATACATTTTTTTCTAATATCCTATCTTCATCATCTAAAATTGCGACAACATAAGGATTGCCTTGGCTGTTTAAGAGTGTCTCTTTAACAGAAAATAATTGTGTAGAAGAATCAAAATAATATTCATATATCTTAGAAAGCTTGTCATCATGAGCAATATTTAAAGTTTCATATAAAAGGCCATCACTGTCGTAAGTTTTGATTTGGGTTTTTCGACCTAAAATATCATAATTATAAGATCTTGAACCTATTGATTTTCCACTTTTTCCAACGGAAATTTCTTTAATTAATTTTTTATTTGAATTATGAAAATAAATAGTTCTGAAAATAACAGAAGAGTCGAAATATTCACCACGTTTTTTAATATTATTTAAAGAATCAATATCAAAAATAGTAGTTTCTAAAACGTAACTATCATAGAGTTCTTTTTTTTCTAAAATTGTATTTGAGGCATTATAGTTGTATAATTCGCCCCAAATTAATTTTTCTTGGTATTTATTGTCTTGCACGCTTTTTTCATTTTTTATTTCTGAGGGGTTGTATCTTAACTTTTTAATTAGAAGACCTCTTTCATCATACTTGTTAAACTCTTTCCAATAAATGGAATCTTTAGATCCTCTGAGGGTAGTGCTTATTCTTTTACCAAGGCTGTCATTTTCAAAGATATATGATAAAACTTTTTTTTTATCATATGTTCTTTGAAGTTTTAAACCTTCATTTTCGCCGGAAACATAAATATATTTTTCATTTAATGGAACGTTATGTGTGAAAATAGTACTGTCTAAAATAAATCCACTATTATCGTATGTTAGTGTTANTGAGTTTTTGAGTTCTTTAGTTTGGGTTCCAAAGCTACTAAAGACATGAAATGTTTTTATAGAGGTTTGATTTGCAAAAAGCATTGAAGTAAAAAATATTTTATAAATATAAATTATAAGTTTTGAACTGTTAAGCATCTTTAAATTTTAGATATCAATTTGATATAATTCAAATAGTCTATTTAATTAAATAATTATTTTATTTATTTACTATCCTTTAATATATAGAGAGATAAAGTAATCAATCTATCTCTTGCTTTAATATAAAAAAAATAACTAAAATAAGCGAGGTCATTTAAGATCTACTCATGCGGAGTTCTTTTTGAATTATACAATAATAAAGTGTATTGTAATACTATCGGTATGTCAAATGATAGGTTCAAATATATCTGATATAACATATAGCGTTAAGCAAAATGGCGTTATGCTTAGTNTAGATTACACAGAGCCCATAGATGATGATGACATCATTGGTTGGAANTCGGACAGAGGTTGGATTTATTTAACCTTATTAGGAGTATTATATCCAAAACAAAAGGCACCAAAAAAGTTAATTGGGGAAGACATAAAAAAGATTGTAATTGATGATTTTGATCAATCAACACAGATCGCTATTTTGTTGAAAAGGCCCATATTAGGGTATGATATAATTAACTCAAAAACAACGCCCTCAACAGTTATTTTTATCCATACAAAAATTAGAGATTCTCATGTAGCAACTATTAAAAAGCACATAAAAGAAAATGGAGAATCATACTTTAATGTTTCAAAAAAATCAACATTTCCCAAATATAATACAAATTTTAAAAAAGCATTTGATCAAGCAAGAAAAGAGCTTGGTCAAAATGCGATATTTAATTATCACGGCAAGCTCTATACAACGAATCATCCGCATGAAGAGCATAATAAAATTAAATCTTTGCTCATAGATAAAGTAAATATTGAAGATAAAAAACTAGACCCAATAAATGAAATATACACAGATAGCAAAACTGGAGAAACAATTGTAGAAAATTTTTCGCCAGTTCATAAATACTCTTTTTTTAAAGATAAAATTGTTGAAGAAAAGATTAGCAATTCAAATGAGGATGATTCAACTGTATATATACCTGGAAATAAGTTCGAGCTAGAAAACCAGAACGAAGGGATAATTAATAACCTTTTTAAAGGGGATATAGTTACTTCGATTAAAGACAAGATTAGAAAAACCCCAGAAGAAATAATTANTAATGGAGATTTATTTTATTATCCTGATAAATCGANTAAGAAAGAAAAAGAAAACTGGTTAAACGACAACTTCCCTGATGCAGATANGACATATTCAGGGTATGACCCTAAATGGAGTTTCCCAGATGATAGAGAATCTTTAGACTATCATCCAAAAGATGAAATAGAGTTTGAAAATCCGGAGTCTTTTCCAAAAAGGGAAGTAGACCAGGTATTCTCATATTTTTATCGTGGAGGAATAAAAATAAGTTCTAATATGAGTGGTGTTCCAATTTATNTTGATGGCAAATATGTTGGAANNACTCCAATAAATAANCCNATCCAAGTAGAACCAGGNTGGCANCAAGTAAGCGGTTTTTCCCCTTTTTATAAAAGGTTATCATCNATGAATATTCTTCANTATATAAANTTTGATCCTGTAATTCAAAATAATGAATCATATGGATCTGANACAACCTATGTTGAGTCTGGAAANGTAGCNACTGTTCATTTTAAATTTAATCACATGGGTGATACTCCAAAAAAATGGAGAGAGATAAATGGNGGTATGTCTATTGGAGCNCCAATTATATCATTTATTTTTGGGTTAATAATTTGGGGTATTGCTTAATATCTTNTTCTCATTAGTTTTTAAATTTTATTTTGAATATTAAACAAAAAATTAAATCTATTATTTTATCTTCATTAGTATCTCCTAAAAATCGGACGATTGGAATGGAGGAAGAAATAATTATTTTTACAAAAGAGCGCAAAAGACTTCCTGTTAATGAAGGTAACTTTTTTTCTGGTAAAGAATTAATTAAAGCCTTAAATAAATGTCATAATAATGGAGTTTACTCTTTAGAACCCGGAGGTCAGCTTGAATGGTCAAGCCCTCCCTATAAAAGTTTGATTGATTTAAGCAAGGCACAAAATAAGCATAAGAAAAACCTTAATAAGATTTTAGTTGAAAATGATTTAGAAGCAATTGACTATGGGGTTGATCCAACTTTTTCGTCAGAAGAAGTTGATTTAATTGATGAAATCAAATATGAATTAATGAATCGAAATATGGAAAAGAGTGGATCGATGGGTAAATGGATGATGCGGAATACTGCTAGTGTTCAAATAAATTTCGATTACGTGAGTGAAAAAGAATTAGAAGAAATTGTGTTTGTAGCAGACTGTGTTAATCCAGTTAGTGCTTTTTTATTTTCAAATAGCCCTTATATAAATGGGGAAAAAGTAAAGAATAAAAATATTCGAAACATAATATGGGAAAATACAGATAATACTCGTTGTAGAAATCTAATTAACCATAAGATTACTAGTCCAAAAAATTTAATTAGCCAATATATTGATTACCTTAAAGTTGTCCCAGGCATATTTCAACTGGGTCGAGATGGTAAAATTGAATCTACAAAAGGATCTCTGTTTAATAGATTAGAAGAACTAGATAAAAAAAATAATTTAACGGATGAAGATATAAAATGTGCTTTGCATCAAATATTTACAAATGTTAGATTGAAAAATNTAATCGAAATTAGAGGTGCTGATCGTCCTCCAATTGGGTATGAAATGGCACCAGTTTCATTTTGGACTGGTATTTTAACAGTTGAATCTGTTCGTTCTGAAATTTTTAAAAAAGTTATTAATTGGTCATATGAAGATAGAATTAAATTTAATGAAGCTGCTTTATCTTTGGATGACTCTGCTGTGACGGTTGGAAAAAAAAAATATTCTTATTGGAATAACTGGGTAAGTGAATTAGCAATTACAGGACTTAAAGAAAGAAGGAAAGGAGAAGAAACACTGTTTGAACATTTTTTTGATAATGTTAAATCTAATGGACCTTTCAGTTTGCAATAATAGCAGTAAGTTACTTTTATAGTTTTCAAGCAATAATAAACTTGTTAATCTTCGTGCGCTAAATGGTTTATTAAGCTAAATTTAACTTTAAATAATTTATTAAAATTAAGAATGAGTAATTATTTTACATCAACAATTTTTAGAAAAACTATAGCATCACTTTCAGGTTTATTCCTTATTGTTTTTTTACTAGGTCATTTAGTTGGGAATCTTCAACTGTTTATACCAGGAGAANNAGGTAAAACNCANTTTAATAAATATGCATTGTTTATGACNACNAATCCNATTGTTTTTGTTCTATCNTTAANAACNTATGTNTCAATNTTACTNCATATAGCATTGACAATNTACTTAGCGATATTATCNAAGAGAGCAAGGCCNGTTAAGTATTNTAATCANTCTACNTCTGTGTCTAGTTCATGGTCATCTNGAAATATGACAATTTTAGGTATNATACTNCTCTTCTTNATNATTGTTCANNTGAAAAGNTTTTGGTANGAAATGCACTTTGGTCAAATGCCNTATCAAATTTTAAAAGATGGNACAAAAATTAANGACTTNCATCAGATNACTACTGAAGCATTTAAAAATGGTTGGTATTCACTNTTTTANNTAGNTTGTATGTTATCTCTNGNNTTTCANTTATTTCATGGAGTTCANTCAGGCTTTCAAACNATAGGNNTAAANACAAGAAAGTANTCTNTNNTTTTAAANTATTTTGGATTAACTATTNCAATATTAATACCATTNANTTTNGCTTCAATTCCTANNTATATTTNTTTNANAGGTTAAGATATGTTAGACTCAAAAATTCCAAAAGGTCCATTAGATCAAAAGTGGACAAGTTATAAATCATCAGTTCCTCTTGTTAGTCCTGCAAATAAATTAAAACTTGAAATTATTGTGGTGGGAACTGGATTAGCTGGAGCTTCAGCAGCAGCATCCCTGGCTGAAATGGGATATAAAGTTAAGGTTTTTTGCTTTCAAGATAGTCCAAGACGAGCTCACTCAATTGCAGCGCAAGGTGGTATAAATGCTGCTAAAAACTATCAAAATG
>NZIX01000094.1 GCA_002691785.1 Fidelibacterota bacterium
TTTTTGAAAACCTCTTTGATCAGGATATAGCTATAGATTTTTTAGGGATATCATATTATCCGATGTGGCATTGCTGTCCAAAGCTAAGTTAATCCCCTCTATGGCATGAATAAACAGAGCTCTTAAGTTATCCCATTGAGCTTCATTATTTGATTCACCACAAACATATCCATCTGGCCATAAAATTCCACAATCAGTCTCGTTACCTACTTGAACGAAGTTAGGTAAAGTATTTTGATTTTTTAATTTGGTAATTACATGATAACTATATTGTCGAATGCTATCACACAAGTTTTCAAAATTTAGATTCTGCCATGCTAAAGGTTTTTCTTGATTCGATGGATCTGACCAAGTATCTGAATAATGAAAATTTAACAAGAAATCTAATTCTGATTGTTTTATTCGTTCTGCCATTTCAAGGGTACTCTCTATATTGTTATAACCCATTATCGGAGTATGCCAAATCTTTAGCCTAACTGTGTTTACACCTCTGCTTTTGAAAAATGGTATTGGATCGATTTCAATACCATTATCATAAAATATACCGCTATTATCTTCAATCTGATCAAGCATTGAAATATCAACACCTTTTATGAAAGGAATGCTTTGTGATAATAAAATAGAATTGATCAATCCAATTAAAAGAATCTTATTCATGTTTAAAATTAATTTTTTTTCTAGATATATCTAGCCTATAAGTATATTAAGGCTAAGATTTTTTTAAAATAATTTCATGTATTGATCTAAGATCTTTAAGTATTTTTTTATAGAAAAATTAATTTTAAAGTAAATACTTTATGTATTCATCAATTGAACTAATTGCCTTTTTACCTTCAAAATGACTCTTATTTATTACTATGGGAAGTTCTGTACAACCAAGTAATATTAATCCTGCTGGTAAAATTTTAAATAAAAAAGAGACCCAAGTTATTCCAATGGGTGTTATCCATTTTATATCCCCAATAAATCCTAAAATCAGCCATGAAATTGGATCTCCAAATGTTATGGACCACCAATCTTTTGATTGACGGTTTTTCACCGCTTTATATCTAGCTTTAAAATTCATTAATTAAATTATAGCATAATTATAAGAAGGTAATTTTGAAGTCATATTTTTTTAAAAAGATAATCGATATTGAAGATTGAGGCTTCTTCCTCTTTCTGGCATGACAGATTTAATTCTTGATAAATGATTGTAGTATTCTTGGTCAAAAATATTTTCTGCTTGAAAGATTACTTTATGCATAATAATTGATGAATGGATTGTATATGTTGCATTTAAATTAGTTACAAAGTAACCTTCAGTCTTTTCTTCAAATTCGCTTAATCTATTTTGCTCTAGGACTCGCTTAAATGTTGCTGATAATAAAAGTGGTTCAAAGTTTATTTCTGTTGAAAATAGAAATTTATCAGGTGGCATATATGCAAGAGGTGTCTTCTGGGTAAGGTTTTCTCCTCTAGTAATAGATACACTGCCAATGATATTGATGCGTTTAGAAAGTTGATATTCAAAATCAGACTCAAAACCGTATATAAATGATTCTAAACCTTCCATTTGATATTTATAAAGCCAACCAGTGGAACCGCTACCCCATTCAATAAAATCTGCTCCTGCACAAGGATGATTTTCTCCAATTATAAATTCCTCGTTACAAATTCCTGTTTTTGTACTTATGTGATAATTAGGGCTGTAATTTTGATAACTTCCAATTCTAATTACACCTTTTTTGTTCTGATATTTTAAACCAGTTTCAAAACCTAATGTGTTTTCTAAATCCAATTCGGGTTGACCGATTTCGTATGAAAGACTTACTAGGTGTGGACCATCTGAATATAAGTCTTCAATACCTGGAGTTCGCCCTGTGAACATTGTACTTATTGATAATTCCCATTGATTCCAATTACGAAAGATGCTCATAGCTGCTGAAAGAATAGGAAAATTACGTTGTACAACATTGCTAGTATCAATATTTGACATTCTATGATACACATTAGGAATAACTGCAAGGTACTCAGCTCGAGATGAAAATTGTAAAAAAAGATCATTTAANTTTTTTTCAAAAATTCCAAATAGAGCAAAATTTAATTCTTCAGTATCAGGTGTCCAATAAAACCCTCCTGCTCGAAATTTTCTATACTGAAACAATGATCCTATATTTACTTTGGGGCCTTTTANTATATTTTGGATTGAAAAAACTTCTTGGTCTAAAATAACTGCAGGATAGGAACTCGTTTTTTCAGATTCTGTATGTCCATATACGATGTAACGCTGATCAATATCCAATGTCTGGAAACCCATAAAGGATAAATCTTTATGAATATTAAATTTCTGAGTATTCTTATTCATTTCAATATCTATTCCATCAATATGGCCTTCAGGACTACCGGGTATGCCATAATCCATTTCAAGTTGCTCATAAGAAAAAGTTGTACGATAGGTTTTACCAAAATAAGAATAATTTGCTGAGATTTCATTATTTGATAAAGCACTATTTTTTATGGGACCGATTGAAGATATTTCATCTTTAGCTTCACGATTTAAGTATGATAATTTAAATTGATGATCATAACTAAAAGGTATGTANCAAGTTACATTACCNAACAAGCTTGAGTTGGATGATTCTNNGCCAATNANNGACTGAAANCTNGCTTTTTTAAANCTTGCTCCNGGATCAATTTGTCTAGAAACATCAATNACTCCTCCTATGGTATTTGAACCATAAAGCAATGCCTCTGGTCCTCGAATAATTCTTACTTTATTATAAGCAGCCATATCCATGCTTACAGTATGATCAACACAGGTGTTAGATAAATCACCTGAGGTTATACCATTTTCAGTCAGTAAAAACCTATCGCCTGAATATCCTCTCAAAACTGGTTGAGTAGCACCNTGCCCCACCGAACGAATTGATAAACCCGTTTCTTCACTCAGAGTTGCTGCNAATGATGATTTTAAATTGCTGTGATATTCATTACCGACCAAATCGATATTAGAAGAGAAATTTTTAGGTTGAAGATTCCGATGCGCATCAACAGTAATACCTTTTATTTTGATCGTATCCGTTACCATATACAGAATCCCAATATTATTAACCCCGGCATTTAGTCTTAAGGTCCTAGACATATCTTGAAAACCGATCATGGATACGGTAAATGATACCTTACCATTTTTTAATTGATCTATCCTAAAATTACCGTTAATCTGAGATGATACACCAAGACCAAGTTCATCAATATATATGTTAGCCCCATGAATAGGTTGGTCATCACTCGAACTAATAATTCTACCTNTCATAGTAGCTTCTTGTGAACTTATCGTACCAAGTGTAAACAGGATTACTCCTGCACATCTTTTACATTGGCACATTATCTTTCTTTTTGCACTAATAAAGAGCGACAGCAAAATTTTCATTTTAAATTCCTTTAATATCTATCGAAAAGAAAACTGATCTAAAAAGGATATGTACTTATTTTTATACTTCATATGAATAATCATTAGAAGTAAGTCAAATATTGTTAGTCTATTTTTCGATTAATTCAACGGTCAATTTTTATAATCAGATNCATACNTCCTGAGACTAAANTAGACTCAGGAAGTATATTGCTTTGATCTAATTATTAATTTACTGTTACTGGGACATTGTTCGTTGAGGTATAATCAGCATGTCCTTCATGCATCAACTGAAGCTGAAAACTAGTAGAACCAGAACTGATTCCAATTACGTGAATTGCATTGCCATGCTCTTCTTCTTCATGATCATGGTCCCCTCCTTCCTCTTCATGATCTTCAGCCTCTACAATGGCAATACTTGGATCCAAGACAGATACAGCCAAACCATCTTCATGATCTTCTCCCTCTTCCTCTTCTTCACCATGCTCTATTTCATTACCTTCATGATCAAGAAAATGCACTGAAAGTTCAAGGGTATCTCCTACACTCAATGCAACACCACCTGTCATAGCTCCTTCAGACTCTCTATAAATTTCTGTTCCGCTTTCATCCTTTAAAATAAAACCATCAGCATCGGTGTGTTCCTCATCATGATCATCATGACTATCATCTTCACAACCGGTTGTAAAAAACATAACACTGCTTAATAATAAAACCATATGTGCTTTTAAAGCACGTAACATTAGGGATTGCATACAATCCTCCTTCAATTAGTATTTTTAAATTGTGCACTATTTAATAAATAGTGCGATTTGGGTCAAACGTTTACTTAAAGAAGATTTGGGGGAGGACGACTGTAAAGTTTAAAAGTTAAAAGAGTATTATTAGAGCTCTCATTTAGAGAGTAGGTCGATAAATAATAAACGCTGGGATAAGCATCAGTCGATGCTTGAATCATAAGTCTATTGGTTTTGTTCAGACACTTTTCACAATGGTGAGAAGATGAATGATGTCCCTCATCATTACAACTTACGTCACAAATACTGTACCCTTCATGATGATCATGATCTAAATGATCAAGGTGAAGAAATGCTGATAAAAGTATAAATGATAATATGTATGAAAAAAGAGATTTTATAATACTCTTCATTGCGAAAATTCTATTAATTAATACCTAAATATCAAGTGGTTTTATTCTTTTATTTATCTTTAAATCATTAGTCATCTTATGAGGATATTTTATTCAATAAATAAGATTATTTAATTCACTTAATTAATTACTAATTATTTCTACCCTAACCGCAAGATGGTCTGAATATCCTCCTAAGAGTCTATTTCCTGCCCAAAATCTAAATGGAAAATGTTTATATTTCCCTTCTTGCTGTCTATACTTAGGTAAATCAAGTATATAAATAGATTTATCAACTATGGAAAGATTATGAGCATCCTGTAATTCATCATTCACAATAATTTGATCATAAAATAAATCTTTACCTCTATAGACATATGTTCCAACCTTTGGTTTTCCTATCATAGGCTTCATTAGACTAAATAGACCAATCCCTTCCAATAGTTTAATATTTTTTTCATCAGGATCTTCATTAAAGTCACCTAAAAGGATAATTTCTGCAGAATCATTATTTTTTTTAATTTTATTAATTTCCTTGATGATTAATTCTGCTGTTGCAGTTCTTTTAGGTATTGCTTTTTCTCTTCCACCATAATTTGAAGGCCAATGATTTACAAAAATGTGCAGTTCCCTACCTTCATAACTCCCTAAAACATGCAGTATATCTCTAGTATTTCCAGTTTTCAGCTGATTCTTTATAGGCTTGCTAGATACAATTGAAAATTTATTTTTATCATACAAAAGGGCATTATCAATCCCTCGATTATCCGGAGAATCATAATGAATAATATCATAATCTCGACCTTGATAAGCTCTATTAAGTTTCTCTAGAACTCTTAAGTTTTCAACTTCACACAAACCTAATACATCAACATCTAAATCAAAAATTACTTCAGCACAATGTTTTATCTTTAAGTCATATATTTCCTGATTAACATTTTTTCGTCCGCCAATGGAAAATTCATCATCATTTTTTTTAGGGTCATTATCAAGATCAAATAAATTTTCTACATTCCAAAATCCAATACTCAATGGTTCTTCCCCATAGGAAAGCGACATTAGTCCTACTAAAAAAAAGGAGTAGTATTTAATTTTTATTTTCATAATCATGGTAGGAAATAGTTTAATATACCAAATTTTAGCCTATAAGAGAAAGGTCTACTCTCCTTTACATAACTTGTATAAAAAAGTAAAATTAAAAAACTTGATTATAAATTATTTGTTTAACAACAGCCGCAACTATCATTTACATATGTTCCAGATTGTTTGATATTTAAATCATTTAGCACCCAATCATATTTGATACTTAACCAATTTGAAACTTCTTCTTTATCCCAATCTTTTGCCCCCCAACGCAGATTAAGGTCTCTAGGTAATTTGTCTAATTCTTCATGATCTTTATCCCAATCGATTCCAGTAATTTTTAAAATTGGAAATTCATTCTCTTTCATTTTACTATCCTCTTATCAAAAATATTTTATTTTTATTTGATTAACAGCAATTCTCAACCTTGCATTGGCAATACCGTAAATTATAAAGATGCAATCCAATAAGTGAAAAAGCTGGAATGAATTTAAAATTCCCATGAAGCGAAAACCATTGTTGATTTGCATTAACTATAAAAAAGAGCATTCCTAGCCAGCTTATAGATAAACCCAAAATAATCCAATTACTTGTGGTTTGTTTAGATGTTTGATAAATAGCAAAAATAGATACAAATAAAAAAAAATAGTCAAAAGCTTGCCACCATCCGGGTGCCATATTGCAACAACTAGCAGTACAAGCAGAAGCAATAAAAAAGAAAGGTGTTGCAACGCAATGTATCATACATAGTCCGCTAGCTAATGCGCCAATGCTGTCAGAATTAACTTTTAAATAACTTATTTTTAATTTATTCAATATTAAGTTTATTAAGCTATACTCTTTAAAATTTTTAGTGATGCTTTGAGTGGTCATCTTACTTTATACCTCAATTTTTTAATTTTATTTTTGCTCACTTTAGTCATTCACTTATATGGATAAGCTGATTAATAAACAAAAATAAAAGACAAAAATATTTATTATACTTTCCATATTTTATAATTTTTTATACTTACTGGTGGGTACCATATTGCTTTTGATTGTGTTTTGGGAACATTGACTTGCGCATTATATTTGGTACCCATCAGTATATTTATTTAAAACTCTCGACGTATTGAACATACCTCGCTTTATCCACGACAATTTTATCCCAAGTATCATCCAAGATTAATTTTATTTTTTTATCTATAATTTCTTGGATGTCTCTTCTATAATTTTTGTAAGCATAATAATCCGTTTTAGTTATTTGGTTTATTTTGTTCTGAAAAAAGACAATTGGATTCACCATTGAAAACTTATTGATAAATTCATTTTTCTCTTCATTTGAATTCTCAATTTTATATCCTACGTTTTTATTTAAAATATTAACTAGCCCTGATAGACTCCTATTAATTATCGATTTATTTATACTGGTATCTGCAGCATATAAAGTATTTTTCAATCTTGGAAATTCCTCTAATAGTTTCATGCGTGAAGTATCTGATGGAAGTTTAAAAATTTCACTCTCCTGTTCACGACTTACATCTAGATAATCCGTCATATAATTTGTTGGATACTTTAGTGATGAAATTTGATGTATAGCACCAGGAATTATTATACAAAAAGTAAGCCAAGTGGATATCATTTTAATTGCTTGATCTGAACTTCCTTTTCCGAAAAAATTTATAAAATAAAATAGAGAAGTCCACAAAAGTATGTACAATGATATCAATATGATTAACTTAAAAAATTGACTCATTTCGTATTGAAAAACTTGAGAAGCTAAAGCGTAAGGAAGCATAGAACAAAATATTGAACAAAAAATGATTAAATAGTAAAAAGTAAACCGAGATAAAAGCCAATCTTTCTTTGTAATATTATTCAAATAAATAAGCTGATCNAACTTGAGATCTTTTTCTAATCCTCCAATATTAAACAATAGTATTATCATTAATATCGGAGACAGATATAATAAAACAAAATTGAAATCTAGTGTACCAATCGCAATTCGTTCAGGATTTGCAATTTCCTCAGCAAGATCACTATCAAATATTGTACTCCAATTGGTTACTCGTTTATAATATCCATATTGCTCAGACTGGCCTAAGCTANAAACCATCATGGGTGATGGATATTTAAAAGCATAAGATGGAGTGTTCCAAATTGCCCAATATGGTACTGTAGGATCCCTTCTTGGTTTATCGATAGTTCCTTTTTCAATTTCCTCAAATTGAATGATTGCTTTATTAATGGAATCTTCATTAATACTTTTAATCGACATTATTTCTGCATCATGTCTCTTCAATAGATCATACCCATTTTGACAACCATATACAATGGCCATCAGGAAAAGTATTAATGAAATAACTTTGAATGGCGATCTTTTAAAATGAGCAAATTCGCTTTGAACCATGGTCATGTAAATTTTCATATTATCATTGTTTTGTTTGTTTTAAATGCTATCATCACTGTTACAAACAGTCCAAACCATATCAGGCAAATTAAGTCTACAANATAATGATTTATTTGATTCATTATCATTGGTGTTTTGTAATCAAATTCTTTTATTGTTTTAAAAAATGATCCATCAACACTCCATCTCCAATCACCAGTTTTTGAACCTCCAAAAGCATGTTTATCATTTAAAGCTTTTATAAGATATCGTCGATAATTTTCTGCTTCCTTAAGAAAACCAAGATGGTGAATCATATCTGTTCCACAAAATCCCATGCTNGCACTTTGTAAAGATGCAAATGGATTAATTATTCCAGAGAGCTGGTAAAGAAATTTTTGTTTTTGAAGGATCAGGTAATTANTNCCAAAGTGTTTGTCCCANACNAGATTACCATACTCTTCATCCTCCTGCATTACAATTCCATCAAAGTTAATGGGNAGTTGATTGAGACTATCAACCTTGTATTCGGTAAGATATCTAACTTTTAATTCTTCTCTTCTTTTATCAGTTGGATTGTGACCATCTATACCTTTTGAACGTTCCTCTTTCATAGCAGATTTAAAATTTTGTCTACTGGGAAGAGGATGAATTTTTTCTACTGAGTTTCCCCATATTTTGGGAAGAAAAATAGTCCAGACAATCCATATTGCCAATATAGAAGCTAGGGCAGAAGTGTTATCAATTAACCTTGCTGAAAGAAAGGTTGCTAGACAAGTAATGATGTAGTAATAGGATCCATATGAAAATATTATCAAGAGTAGTCTTTGAAAAGTTTCTAAATCAATATCACTTAGAAAAACACATTGAATAATTATTGTCATTATCAACAATAGGAATCCATATATCCATATACTTAGCGATTTTGAAAAAATTAGTTTTCTTAGTGAAATGCCTTGAAATATTAAAAGTTTAAGCCTCTGGGTTTCTTTTTCATTGCTTATAGAGCCATAGGATAAAAATATAAGCAATAGTGGTACGACATATTGGAGCAATAAAGAAGATTTTAATTTCCCAAATTTTGAAATCGTTAAAGATTGAGATGCTTCAGAATAAACTATTTCATTTTGAACATGCCCCTCAAGCTTTAATACATTACCTGTGATATCATTAACACCGCCATCCATACTGTTTAATATATTAATTGGTTTAAAAGCATAAGAGCCATAATGAGCAGCTCTGTGAGGATTCATAGCTTCTAAATTATCCCACTGATTACGAACGTGTTTTTGAGCTTTTGATCTATATTCTTCTTGATTAAGATTTTGATTGACACCAAAACTGACAACGATTACTAAACTCAAAGTAAAAAATAATGTTAAATCGATGAACATTCGATTCCTAAGAAGCCTTTTCCATTCATTTAAAATAATATTAATCATAAGACTTAGCTTTTTTACCTTTGCATGTAATCAATATAGATTCTTTCTAATTGATTAGTTGAAACTTCGGATGTATTCATTTCTTTAAGGAGTTGACCTGTTTTAATTATTCCAATACGATTACAGGTTTCACGTACTCTAAAAATATCATGAGAAGCCATCAAAATTGCTGAACCATCAGAGGATAGTTCTTTGAGTAATTTAGAAAGTTCATTACTTGCTAAAGGGTCTAAGCCACTCGCAGGTTCATCCAATAAATAAACTTTAGCGTCTTTTGCAAGAGCTATAGCTATGCCTACTTTTTGTCTCATCCCTTTTGAATAAGATTCTGTTCGCTTACGATGAGCACTTATATCTAATCCACACCTACTTAAAAATTTCTCAAGTTTTTTATCATCATACTCTTTTCCAGTAAGCTTGCAAAAGTAATCTAGGTTTTCGATTCCGGTTAAATAAGGATACAAGTTTACATTTTCTGATATATATCCAATATATTTTCGCGCTTCATTATAATTTAAAGTTGTATTGATATCATTTATAAAAGCTTCTCCAGAATCTGGTTTTAAAAAACCAAGCAATATATTTATTGTAGTTGATTTCCCAGCACCATTTGACCCGAGTAAACCATATATTTCTCCTTCTTTAACTTCAAGCGAAAGATCATTGATCGCTTTAAAATCTTTGAAAGTTTTTATGACATTTTGAATATTGATGATATTTTTCATAGTTATAGCAGCCTTGTTCTATAATCAGATTCATACTTCCTGAGACTAAAGTAGACTCAGGAAGTATATCTCTTCAATCTAATTATTGATTTACCGTTACTGGGACATTGTTTGTTGAAGTATAATCAGCATGTCCTTCATGCATCAACTGAAGCTGGAAGCTAGTAGAACCAGAACTTACTCCAACTACGTGAATTGCATGACCATGATCGTGTTCAACCTCTACAGTTGCAATGTTTGGATCTAAAACAGATATAGCCAAACCATCTTCATNATCCTCTTCCTCTTCCTCTTCTTCTTCATGATCATCACCATGCTCTATTTCATTGCCTTCATGATCCAGAAAATGCACNGAAAGTTCAAGGGTNTCTCCNACACTCAAGGCAACACCACCTGTCATAGCACCTTCAAATTCTCTATAAATTTCTGTTCCGCTTTCATCCTCTAAAATAAAACCATCGGCATCAGTATGTTCTTCATCATGATCATCATGACTGTCATCTTCACAACCAGTTGTAAAAAACATAACACTGCTCAGTAATAAAACCATATGTGCTTTCATAGCACGTAAAATTAAGGATTGCATACAATCCTCCTTCAATTAGTATTTTTAAGTTGTACACTATTTAATAAATAGCGTGATTTGGGTCAAACGTTTAGCTAAAGGAGATTTGGTGGAGGACGACTGTACAGTTTATAAGTTAAATGAGTATTATTGGGACTCTCATTGAGTGAATAAGTCGAAATGTGGACTCTATTAAAGTATATGCCAGCTGATACCGGAACTATAAGTTCATTGGGTGTATTCAGACACTTTACACATTGATGAGAAGATGAATGATGATTTCCATCATTACAACTCACGTCACATATACTGTATCCTTCATGATGATCATGTTCTATATGATCAACATGTAAAGTTACCGACAGAAAAAAGAACGATAAACTGAGTGAAATAATTGATTTTAAGGACCTATTCACTGTCTATATTCAATAAATCTAAAGATAAAAATCAA
>NZIX01000095.1 GCA_002691785.1 Fidelibacterota bacterium
CTTATTGTTTTTGTTGGAGGCAATATTACGGGTTTTGGTGGTGCAACCTTAGCACAAGAAAAAAATATCCATAATAATAGTATAATGCGAATCCACATCTCTTAAAAATAACTCAAAAAAAATTGTTTAATCAATAATATATGTGATTTATAGAACTATCTTTTTTTATACATTTAAAAAGTCTTACCTTTAGTGTTTATAGTTATCAAGGAATAAAACATATGCCCAAAGATAAAGATCGATTTTACTACAATCCNGAATTCTTAGGAAGCCCTGAAGGAAGATCTTTAAGAATACTTTCGGAATACTATGGCCCCAAACAGAGATTACAAAATAATAAAATAGAGGATACAATTGTTTTCTTTGGTTCCGCAAGAACCCTTTCAATGAAAGATGCTAAAAGAGCATTAAAGGTTGCAAAAGAAACTAGCGATAAAAAAAACATGCCTAAGCATGAAATGAATTTAAAGATGAGTCGTTACTATGAGGATGCTAGAATACTTGCATCAAAATTCACAAGGTGGAGTAAAGGTCTATCAGATGAAAAAAGGAGATATATAATTTGTTCTGGAGGAGGACCCGGGATAATGGAAGCNGCAAATCGTGGAGCGATGGAAGCAGGAGGTAAAAATATTGGCCTTACAATATCTTTACCACTTGANACCTCAGGGAATAANTATATTTCAAAAGATCTTAATATGAANTTTCATTATTTTTTTATGCGAAAATTTTGGTTTCTCTATTCAGCAAAAGCTTTGGTTGTTTGGCCTGGAGGATTTGGTACTTTAGATGAACTAATGGAATTACTTACTCTTATTCAAACTGANAAAATAAAAAAAAGGTTACCTATTGTACTTTATGGGAAAGAGTTTTGGAACAAAATAGTAAATTGGAATTATTTAGTAGATATTGGTACAATATCANAAGAAGATTTAAATTTGTTCTATATATCAAATGAAATTGAAGACACTTATCGATACATAACCCAATTTCTTGAAAAACAACAATTAAAAGGGCCAAACTTTTAATGAAAAAGTTATTATTTNCATTTTTGTTCTTTTACTTCCT
Source organism: Fidelibacterota bacterium (assembly GCA_002691785.1). Classification (GTDB taxonomy): domain Bacteria; phylum Fidelibacterota; class Marinisomatia; order Marinisomatales; family UBA1611. The sequence continues at coordinate 1,069 of NZIX01000095.1, forward strand.
ATATGGACAAACGGAACCCANCAAAGGTATTCATCAGAATACCCCGAAAGTATGGGCTCTTAGCCATGCTAAAATTCATACTGAGCCTGGTGATTCAATCAAAGATGGTACTATCATTATTCGAAATGGGAAAATTGAGAAAGTTGGACGTTACATAAAAATTCCTAAAGACGCCTATGAAATTGATATGGAAGGCGCTCATGTTTATGCTGGTTTTATCGATGGTTATTTAGAAGTTAAACAAAAAAAGAAAAATCTTAGCCCTGATGATCACTGGAATGAAAAGATTCATGCAGATTATAGAGCAAAAAATGATTTAGAAATTAAAGAAAAAGAACTAAAATCATTAAAATCCATTGGAATTACGGCGGCTCATATAATACCAGAAAAAGGAATATTTAAAGGAAAATCTGATTTAATATTGCTTGATAAAGAGTTTACATCATTAAAACCGGATGTTTCACAAGTTTTAGAATTCAATAGCGGGGGTTGGAGCAACAGAGAATATCCAAGATCTCTTTTAGGAATTATTGCACTCATGAGGCAAACATTCTTAGATGCCGATTGGTATGGTAAATCGATGGATTTAATCAAAAAGTTCCCAGAAGAGAATGAACCAATTAAGTACAATCCTTCATTAGAAGAAATTAATAATTTCAGAAAAAATCGAAAACCTATACTATTCGAAACCAAAGAAGAGCATTCTGTAATCAGAGCATTGAAAATTTCAGAGGAATATGACTTAAACCCATGGATCATGGGAAGTGGATATGAATACAGAAGAATCAATAAAATCACAGCCCAGAAACCTTTTTTTATTTTCTCACTCGATTTTCCTATTAAACCAAAAGTTTTAGACCCGTATTTAGCACATCAATACTCCACTGAACAGCTAAAACATTGGGACATGGCTCCAGATAACATAAAGAAAGTTTATGATGCAGGGTTGTTCTTTAATTTGAGTTCTAGTAAGTTAAAAAATAAATTAGACTTCAGAAAAAATCTTCAAAAAGTTATTGATAGAGGACTTCCGCAGGAGGTCGCTCACGCTGCTTTAACAACTTTCCCAGCGGAAGCCATGGGGATGGATAAAGTTTTAGGACGCATCCAACCTGGCTATATGGCTAACCTAGTTGTGACTGATGGAAATTATTTCAACCCTAAATCTAGGGTCATCTCATTATGGATAAATGGAGAAGATCACTTTATAGCTCAAAGACATATTTTTGATGCTAAGGGAGATTGGGCATTAAATATTGGAGGAAAAGATTATAAATTAAACTTTGCAACCCTAAAAGCAAAAAAAGGAGTTCAAAAATTAGCAAACAATAAAGTTAAGGGCTCTATTATACATAATGATCATACTCTTAAAATTGGCAATATAGAGATCACAGATTCCTTTATATCCTTCACTGTTGATGCAACCAAGCTTGGTTTTAAGGGAACTCTTGCCTTTAATGGAAAGATTGAATCTAAAGCTATAAGTGGTTCAGCAAACGATGGCTCTCAGCTATATCCTTTTACAGCAAAAAAAACATCAAAGGTTGAGAAAAAACCAAGAGTTTTAAATAAACCAAGTGAATTAAAATTATTCTATCCGGAAGGTNCCTATGGNTATGATAAAACACCGATCACTCCAAATGCTATTTTAGTTAATGATGCCACAATTTGGACTTCGGGACCAAAGGGNATTTTAGAAGATTGGGATATTTTATTTGTTGATGGTAAAATCGATAAAATTGCTCCAGACATTTCAGTTCCAAAGGGAAGCGCTATTATTATTGATGCAATGGGCAAACATGTAACTCCAGGCCTCATTGACTGCCACAGCCATTCGGCAGCTTCTTCAATCAATGAGGGTACTCAAGCCGTTACCGCAGAGGTTCGAATAAAAGATGTTTTATATGCTGACGATATAAATATTTATAGGCAGCTTGGTGGAGGACTCACCACCGCCAATATTTTGCACGGTTCTGCAAATCCAATCGGTGGCCAAAATGCAGTGATAAAATTAAAATGGGGACAAGGTCCAAATGATTTACTATATAAAAATGCACCTCAGGGAATTAAGTTTGCTCTTGGAGAGAATGTAAAACAAGCAAATTGGGAAGGAAATGGTAGATATCCCCAAACAAGAATGGGAGTTGAACAAATTATTAGAGATGCATTTCGAGCTGCTCAAGACTATAGACATATTCATAAAACTTACAATAGAAGTTCAACTGCTCAACGTAAAAAAGTACCTCCAAGAATTGATTTAGAACTAGAGGCTCTTGCTGAAATTTTAGAAGGTACGAGATTGTTACATTGCCACTCTTACAGACAAGATGAAATTTTAATGCTTACAAGAATTGCGGAAGATTTTGGTTTTACAATTGCCACCTTCCAACACGTATTAGAAGGTTATAAAGTTGCTGAAAGACTTTACGAACATGGGGCCGGCGCATCAACATTTTCAGATTGGTGGCAGTATAAGTATGAAGTGATCGATGCAATTCCATATAATGGATCAATGATGGCTAAAAATAATGTTTTAGTTTCTTTTAATTCTGATGATGCTGAATTAGCAAGGCGTATGAACACCGAAGCAGCAAAAGCAATTAAATATGGGGACTTAAGTGAAGAAGAGGCTCTTAAATTCATAACAATCAACCCTGCTAAACAATTGAAAATCGATAAGTGGGTTGGTTCATTGGAAGAGGGAAAAGATGCTGATTTCGTTATCTGGGATGGCCCACCATTATCTATCTATTCAAAAGTTCAAGAAACATGGATTGAGGGAACAAGGTATTTTTCTGTTGATGAAAATAAGATATTAGAAGAAAGAGATCATACATTAAGGGCTAATCTAATTCAAAAAATATTATCTTCATCAAACTCAGTGGGACAAGAAATGAAACCAAATGGAGAAAGTCCTAAACATTCACATAATTGTGAAATTGATGATTCAGAGTTATTCAACTGGGAGCTCAAGTAATGAATTACTTTTATTTAATACTGATAGTTTCTAGCTTGCTTGCTAATAATCAAATTCCAGGGTTAGATCAAAAGCGTCCAATCTTGCTAAGAGGGGGAATTCTTCACACCGTTTCAGGTGATGTTCTCGAAGGTTACGACCTACTTTTTTCTAAAGGAAAAATCATTACAATTGATGAACAAATTCAGGCTTCACCTGAAACAGATGTCTATGATATTTTTGGGAAGCATGTTGTCCCAGGATACATAGCTGCATTTACTCGAATTGGCTTAACTGAAATAAGCGCGGTTAAACAAACCAATGATCATTCTGAAGTAGGAGAAATTAATCCAAATACAAGAGCAAACGTAAGTTATAACCCTGACTCAGATTTAATCCCAGTTACAAGATCTAATGGTATTTTGATTGCAAACTCTGTTCCTTCATCCGGTCGTATTGCAGGACAATCATCAGTTATGATGCTTGATGGATGGACATGGGAAGATGCCACCCTTAAACACCCTGGGGGCTTAAACCTCAACTGGCCCAATATGCGTATTAACTTTAACAAAGATGAAAAAAAGAAAGAGAAAGAGCAAAAAGAAATATATAAAAAAAGTGTTAGAGAACTTGATAAAATCATTCGAGATGTAAAAGCATATCATCAAAGAAGAACGGTTAGAGAAAGAAAGGCTGAACATAAACAACCTTCTGATTTAAAGTTAGAATCAATGATCCACTATGTAATCGATAAAAACCCTATTCATATTCGAGCAAATAATATTAGACAGATAGAAGCAGCAGTCGATTGGTCAAAAAAGCATGATTTAAAGATCGTAATCGTTGGAGGTAGAGATGCTTGGATGAATCCAAAACTTTTAGTAAAAGAAAATATCCCTGTTATACTCCTAAGCATTCAAACAACTCCAAGACGAAGACATGAACCTATTCATTTACCATATAAACTTCCTAATCTACTACAAGATTCCGGTGTTCGATTCTGTATCTCAACCGATTTTGGATATCCTTTAGATGGTCATGTAAGGACACTACCAAATGAAGCAATGCGAGCTNTAACTTGGGGTCTATCAAAAGAAGATGCTTTAAGATCAATAACCCTATCAGCTGCAGAAATATTAGAAATTGATGAAATGGTTGGGTCATTGGAACCTGGAAAAGATGCTACTTTTTTTATATCTAACACAGAGCCCATGCTTCAAGAGACCAACCCGATAAAAGCTTATATTAAAGGACGCGAGGTTGATCTATCAGACCGTCAAAAAGACCTTTGGGTAAAATATAAAGAAAAGTACAAACGAATGGGCCAATTAAATGATTAATTTAATCTGATGTGGGTAATCTTTTTATAAAGAAAGTCCCAATTAGCCCTGCTATAAGGATTGCTATTTTTATAATAATCAAGTCATTAGACAAAATAAACCCTATTGAAAGTAAAATAAAAAACCACATAAAAGCGTAAGCTGCTTTTTTTGCTTTTTTGGGCATCCCCAACCCTAGTCTATAACTTTTTACATGTTCACCAAATAATTTATTTTGAATAATCCATAGATATAACCTTTCTGAACTACGGAAAAAACACGCTGACGCAAGAATCATAAAAACAGTTGTTGGCAATCCAGGAACAACTATTCCTATCAGACCAATAGTTGTTAATAAAAGACCACATGTTATCCAAAACACCTTTAATACTGAGTTTATTTTGATCTTAGAGTTATAATTAGTCATTTCAAAACTGACTAAATGAAAAAACTAATATTCCGCTCAAATATTCTATAAATTGTANCTTATAAGTTGTATGTCCAGCAGGTTCATATATAACATAAATATTATTAGGGTTCTTGACACTTACAGTGTGAGAACTCATATCATAAGTTAAAATTTCATTTTCTCCTTCATATTCAAATTGCTGATTATCTTGTATATAATCTTGCATAAATGTGGAAGGTGATTCTGTCATGTCATCAAAAAGAATATCCAAATATTCTGCTACGTAAACATCCTCAAAGATAATACTCGGCATATTATATGTGCCTTTAGTCTCAAGTGCTAAATGCCAATTCCCTGATGAGTCAATTTCAGATTGATTAACCAAATCATAGTAAAAAAATGATTGATTCACATTACTAGTAGTTACACTTATTGTTTCGATTATATCATTATTTTGTTTAATTGCCTCTTCATCCTCACATCCAGTAAATAAGATAATTAAGGCAAAATTTATAAGCAGTTTTAAATTATTTTTTTTCATTAATACCCTCATTATTGTGTTAAAAGTTCTATATATCCAATCCTGCCTATGTAAGGACCAAATGTATTATTAATATGATTACCAATGTTTTTTGACCCAATCACAATTGAATACCTTCTATTAATATTGTATTTTATTTGTAGATTCACCATCGCATATGGATTAACTTTTTCTGTAGATGTATATAGTCCAAGATTTGGATCATATTCTTCAGAGTTTATTCGACTTAGCCCTTTGATTCCCAAAGAGCCTTCAAAACCTTTTATTGGCATCTGATAGGATAAACGAACTCCCACAGATATTGGAACAGTGTTAGGAATTTGTTCCCCTTCACCATTCAAATTTCTAATTAAGTTTAAATTGCCATCAATCGAAAAGTCATTATTCACTACGTATTTGATTAAAGTTTCTATACCGGTAAAAGTAGCTTTATTAATATTATAATAACTTAATTTCCCAGCCTCTAAGACGTAATCTTCAATTAGGTTTCTAAATTTATTATGATAAATTAAATTACTAATTTGAAAAGTTGTTTGATTTGAGTATTCAAACCCAAGAGTAAATCCTTTTGAACTTTCTGGCTTGAGATCTGGGTTTCCCAAGACTTGATAATTAAACTGTACATGATCCCAATTTATTAAAGTTTCCATTAGAGAAGGAGCTCTAAAACCATGCCCATAAGCAAATCTATATTTCAGATTTTTATTTGGAGAAAACGCGTAAGCTAATCTCGGGCTAAAGACTATCGTATCTCCATATTCGTCAACTCTCATACCAATTACAAGATCTGAGGTTTTTTTTAGATTCCAATCTTGTTGAAAAAAAATAGCATTAATTTTTTTCCTCTGCTCACCACCCTNGATTCTATCGCTTGTATAGATTGGATTTGAAATCTCTAACCCAGCATTGACCATTGCATATCTAAATTCGCGAAAATAAATAAATTCATATTCTGAATTTTCTTCCTTTGTTAGATCCTTTTCTATAAAAGAAGAAAATTCACTTGTTTGTGTGTAATCTCTTGAATAATAATCCTGGCGAAAAGATTGAATAATTTTTGAGGAATTATTAAGTTGATATTTATGCCTTATACTAAACTGTTTTCTATTTATGTTTGTAGAATTCGTATAAAGTAGCATACCCGTTGAAAGCTTTGTTGCTCCACTGTCATCTTGCCCAAAATAACTAACACCTAGATTAACTTCATGATGATTACTATTTGAAACCCATATTAAATTTGAGTCGAAATTATATTTATTTATTTGATCAGCATTAATGTATTCAAATTGTTGACCTTTATTTAAAGTTTGAATTGTTAAATCTGAGTTTACATAAAATTTTTGCGAACCCAATGAATTCCCCATTGAAAAAATATTTCCAATTGGACTACTAGCTATATTATTCAAATTATTACTAAATGTAGTCGTTCTTATTCTTGAATTAAATGTATTCGCCTGTTTTCCTCTGCGAGAAACTATGTTTATAACACCGCCCATAGCTTCTGTTCCATAAATAGCTGAACCAGGCCCTTTACTAATTTCTATCTTTTCAACTCCTGCAAGTGAAATGTGATTTAGGTCAACTCTATTATTAAAACGACCAGTTATTGGCTGTCCATCCTTTAAGATTAAAATATATCTAGAATCAAGGCCTAATAATTTAAATATTGAACCACCATCAACATTAGTATCTGTGGTTACTCCNGATCTTTGTTCTAATAATTCACTTACCGTTATTGCACCTGAATCTCTTATATACTTTGATCCGATAACTTCTGTATTCACCGGAACATCTCTTAGTAGNTAATTGTTTCTCATACTTGTCACCACCACATCATCTAATTGAAGTATGACTTCTTTCATTTTAACTTTTAAATTAGGTTCAGTTTTATAAATTTTTTTCATGACAGCTTCATAAGCTATATGGTCAAATATTATTTCTATTTCATCGCTATTTCCATTGTACTCTAAATTAAAAGTTCCATCTTCTAGGCTTGTTGTAGAAAAAAGAGATTTTTTTATGTAAATGTTTACATCTGATATGCCTTCTTTTGTATTAAAATTAATAATGTGACCTGAAATGATAATTTTAGGATATAGAAAGCTTGATATAATAAATACTTGAATAAATAATTTTAGAAGAGACATTTTTTAATTTTAATGGANTTTTAAATATNAGCTATTGTTTGGATCAGTAATTAACTGATTAAGTAANTTTTCNACATCNTTTTCNGTCACAGGTTCCTTTTTATTACCCATAAAGACAAGACCCATAAAAAGTCCCCCTAATGCTTTAAACATCAATTGAGGATTTATTTCAGGAAATTCCCCAGCTTTTATACCATCTTCAAGCAGCCCTTGTATAACTCCATAAAGTCTATGCTGATAATCTTTCCAAGGTTGATTTTCTANCTTTACTGCTTTTGGAGCACTAAAAAGGAATTCAAACAAACCTGGCCTGTTTTTTGCATATTCTGCTAATTTTATTAANAGATTTATAAATGTTTTACGAGGTGAATCATTTCCGCCAATTACCGGCTCAATTGATTCCCATATTTTAATCCAACCATCTTCTAATATCGCAGAAAAAACATCTTCTTTTGATTTAAAATAATAGTAAAGAGTTGCTTTACCAAACCCTGATTGAATAGCAATTTCATCCATGGTCGCACCTTCTAGACCTTTTGATTTAAATACACTTAGAGCTCCTGATAAAATCCGGTCTTTACGCACTTTACGTTCTTCTAATTGTCTTTGGGATGGAGCCATATTATACTAATGTTTTAATTATCGAATGATCGTTCGAAAAATAAAACAAATCCATGATTAGATACAAAAAGAATACTTAAATATTTAAATGTTTTTTTATAATTTGACCTTATGAAAACATAAACACTTTTGTGAATAAGGAATTCTATGAACCAAGAAAAAGTAATTAAATCTTTAAATAATATATTAGAATTAGAACTTGCGGGTGTTGTTAAATACACACACTATGCTTTCATGGTTCAGGGTCCCTATCGTCTTAGTGTTGTAGAATGGTTAAGAGCTCAAGCACANGAATCTCTAATGCATGCTGAGGCAGTAGGCGAACACATTACCAGCCTTGGAGCGCACCCAACTCTTAAAATAAGTGATTTATTGGAGACCCATAAACATTCAACAGAAGATATCTTAAATGAATGTCTTGAACATGAACGAGAAGCCATCAAGGCTTATTACGACTTGCTAGATAATGTCAAAGATGGCTCTATCATGTTAGAAGAATACGCTAGAGGCCAAATTGCTGCAGAAGAGATGCATGAAGCAGAACTAAAAAAAATGCTTCTTGATAACTTTTAAGCTTTATTTAGTTAGTTAACTTAAACACTCCATTTATTCTGATTCAGAANAAATAATATTATGAGAAAATTTAAACTCCTTTTTATATACTTATGCTTAAACATAAATATAATATTTCCAAATCAAGACCTGACAGGTATCATTCGAGGGCAAGTTTTAGACTCTGAAAACCAACTTCCCCTTGTTGGCGCGAACATATTAATAAATAAAAGCAATTTGGGTACTATTTCTAATGAAAATGGATTTTTTATTTTAGAAGATATTTCTCAAGGCTATTATAATATTTCCGTTAGCTACATAGGCTATAAATTAAAGATAATAAATGATGTCTGGGTTAGGCCGAGAGCTCATGATTTTTTAAGTATAACTCTTGATCCCAAAGTATTAAAACTAGAAAGTGTCAGCGTAGAGGAATCCTATTTTTCGAAATCCATTGTTAATGAATATCAATCAATTTCATTTAATAATGATGAAATTAGAAGAGCTCCCGGAGCAGGTCAAGAAATTAGTAGGATATTAAATAGTCTACCTAGTGTAGCCAGTGTTGGTGAAAATCGACAAGATATGATGGTTCGTGGCGGAGGACCAACCGAAAATGGGTTCATCATTGATAATATCCCAATACCAAGTATATCACATTTTAACACTAGCGATGGAAGATCTAATGGCCCAATTGGAATTATTAATACTGAGATGGTTAATAACTTAGAGTTTTATGCTAATGGTTTCTCATCAAAGTTTGGTAATAAACTATCCAGCTATGGTGATATTGATTATCGAGAAGGAAACAATAATTCGTTTGAATTCAACTTTGGCTTAGGACTTGGTGGATTAGGCTCTCTTGTTGAAGGCCCTCTTACAAATAAGATCTCTTATATTATATCCTATCGAAAAAGTTATCTAAATCTTATATCAGATTTAATTAATGCAGGTGGATTACCCTCATATAATGATCTTCAAGGTAAGCTTACTTATAAACCAAATATTTATAATACTTTCACCCTGCTGACTGTAAATGGCAATAGTTTATACGATAGAAGCGTTAAAGAGGGTATCTCAATTGGGCAAGGCATCCATGGAAAAGTAAAAAATAATCAAAATACGATTGGATTAAACCACAGACATATTTGGAATAAAAAAACATACTCAAATACAAGTTTTGGTTTTTCTCTTCAAAATGCTGATACAAAGTTATACGATATTGTAGATGGGGTAGGTACGGATACTTTATCATTTAAAAATCAAAATAAAATACAGACCATTACTTTCAGAAATGTGAATCATCAAAAAATATCTAATTCCCATAATCTTGAATACGGATTTGAAAGTTTGAAAAATTACACTGATTACAATTTTATCCGCGGAAATGATGGTGAATTTGATGTGAACGAAAAAATCTCTGTTTTAAACCTAGCTTCTTTTTTATCCCTAAAAAGTAAAATTTTAAATCAAATAATTTTATCTTCTGGAATCCGTTTTGACTTTAATGATTATGAAAAGTCAATCTTCCTATCTCCAAGAATAAACATTGATTACAACATTTTTGATAAAACTAATTTAATTTATAATATTGGCAATTATTATCAAAACCCACCAGAAATATATTTATCCGTAAACGAAAATGACTTAAGAAGTGTCCATAATATCCAACAATCACTGACTCTCGAACATATATTTTTTAAAGACACTAAATTTTCATTTTCTATTTACAAAAAGGATTATTCAAATGCTCCTATACTTGGACCTGATAGCAATTATATAGATCCAACATTTTTGATGGACCAATTAATTATGTACGATAAAATAGTATCTAAAGGAAAAGCTAATTCTAAAGGTTTAGAAATTCTACTCCAAAAAAAACGTGTTGAAAAATTTTACGGACTAATTGGAGGTACCTATTTTAATAGTTTATTTAAAGATTTTGATGGGAATGAATGGAATAGAAATTATAATTATAAATATATTTTCAATATGGTTGGAGGATACAGACCTAATGACCAATGGGAGATATCAGTTCGTTGGTCACTTTTTGGAGGGAAACCTTACACTCCAATAGATGAAAATTCCTCATCTAATTTTGGAACACAAGTTCTATATTTAGATGATTTTAACGAAGCAAAAACACCTGAATATCATTCTTTGTTCATTCGGTATGAACGAAGATTTAACTTAAAGAGATCAAACTTAATAACGTACATAGAACTATGGAATGCTTATAATAGGGAAAATATAGAAACTGTTTTCTGGAGTGAAGAATTAAATGAGATTGCTGAAGAAACTTATTTTGATTTTATTCCTGTAGGAGGTTTTGAGCTTGAATTTTAATAACTAATATCTAATTAGTTATTTTACCAATCTCTTATACTTGCATCTGAAAAATTATAGGCTGATTGAAGAATATTTTTTACAGTTTCTGTTAAGGTTATTCTATAAGTGGAAAATAATTCATTACTTGGGTAGATTGGAGTTTCTCCCATTAGATCAACAACCATTAATAAATCAGCATCAGAAATTAACTTAACATTATTATATTGTAGTGAAATTGTAAAGGCTCTCATTCTACTCCAATACTTATTATAGTTAGCAGAAGTAAATGAAAGTGGACCTGATGAAGGTTCCAAATCGCTCATCTGATTATCTAATTTATTGATATTATGAATAATAGTTGCAGCAATAACCTTCTCCCAATTATTTGCGATTATTTGACCTTGAGCTAATATTTTATCAATTGATTCTTGATTATGAATAAGAGTGCGACCCTCTAAAAACGCATCAAAAATAGATTTTGTAAAATTAACAGATTCGTCCATTACACTAGAATCTCTTTGTGCAGCAATTAAAGCATTATTAAAAATATATTCTGATTTAAAGCTGATAACTCCATCACTATCAGAATCAAAAAAAGGATCTTCTATCCTATCAATATCATCTAAATATCCCGTGTTATAATCTGCAGATGCACCAAAATATCCAAACGATTCATCCCAAGAGTGTTCTAAAGCAGAATAAAAACTATCTTCAGAATCTGCTTTAGAATTATCTAACATTTCTAAATTATTAGGTATACCTCTATAGTACAGCACGGCACCTAGTATAGTTTTATTTATCATTTCAGAAAGATTTAAACCATTTTGATCTGTGATAGCAAGAAAAGTGCCAGCTTTATCAAAGTTATTAGAATTATCTGCAATTTCCTGCATCCAATTAATTATTAAACTATCTGCCGTCTCATCAAAACCATGCACTTCATCATTGTTAATTTGTCCAGCTAAGTTTGGACCTGAAGAAGAAATATTATTGTAAAATTTTTGTGATGAATATGGATCTGTATTAATCCATGAATAGAAGTTATAAGATTCATCATATTCGTATAATCGAGTCATATTTTCCATAGCAATGGGAAGTCCTGATGAGGTTCCAGGAAAATCAGTCATGGTTTTTAAATCAAGAACCATCATATTCATGTTAACTTGATCAGAGTATGAAACGCTACTTTCATCACTGACAAAACGACTATTAAAAGTATAAGTAACCGGCGTTTCGATGATGGATGATAAATCAATATTCTCAGTAACTTTTTCATCTTCACATCCATAAAAGATGATCAAAGTTATCTTCAAGAGGAAAGAGAGTTTCTTTCTTATTTCCATATTAGCTAACCTTAAACGTTCAAATAATGATAATCTATAAATTACTTTAAACATACTAGATGGAACTTAACCATCGATATGTTGTAAATGTTAAGCACTTAAATTATGAATTAAAACCGTGTTGATTAATCAATAATTTCATCATAAATAATAAGAGCCGAATCCATAGGCACGACTTTTAAAAAACCATAAGCTCTTAACATAGCCTCAACCTGTAAGGAAAGCCCTGATTGATAGTAGTCAACTAAATAATCTAATCTTAAAACAGGATCTGATTCAACTTTGTATGGCTTTACTCTTTCTAAAGCATTTTTGACTGGCTTAAGCTCGGGATTATTAATTTTATTTACTCCTGCAACAAATTCATCAAATGCTTTTTCAGGATCACCATCCTCCTCGCCAATCATAATATGCAACTGATGATGATATTTACTAAGGAATTGAAAAGCTTCTAACTTTTGTTTGAAAATTTCACGCTCAGTTATGACTTTTTCACTTGAGCAGGATTGAATTATAAAACTCCCTATAAATAAGATTATTATTTTTTTCATGATTTACCCATTTAGTTGATTAATAAATTTTTTTGCATTTCTGAAGAGATTGTGAATATGAACATATTCAAATTTTGCGTTTCGTCCCAAAATATATAAATTTCTAAAAGTCTCTAAATAGTTAAGTGCTTTCTTCACCTCATCCTCAATTCCTATTTTAAGGATAGGATATGCAAAGGGCACTTTAATTGAAGATTCATTTATTATATCTTGTTTATTTAAAAGATTATTTTTGATTAATAAAGATTTAATATTTTCAAAAAAGACTTTATTTGAATCATTAAAAACAGAATCGTTTTTATGGCAAGGAACCTCAATTACAATACATGTTTTATCATGAGGCGCCATTTTATAACTACGATTTTTTGGTTCATAAATTCGTGTAAATGGGAATAGTTTATCAGGAAAATATATAGAAGCATTTTTCGAAAAGTTTCTAATATTTAAATATAAAATACAAATTCTTAAACTTCTAAACTGAAAACCATCTGCAAGTTTTTGAATCTCTTTTGGTGGTTTGGGATTCAAAATTTTTAATAAATAGTTTAAAGGCAGAGTACTTAAGACTTTATCTTTAATTTTTATTTTTTTTGAATCATTGATCATTATTCCTTTTATTAATCCATGATCATGATAGATTTTTGTCACGTTCGAGTTCAAATTTATGTTCTCTTTTCCTAATTTGGTTTCAATTGATTCAAATATAGACCCAAAGCCATTTTTTGGATAATAAAATCCTCCCTCGAGGTGTTTTGGATTATATCTATTTCCTTTAAAATAACTTTTTAATAAAGAAGTGAGATTAAGGTTCTTCAATCTATCCCCTGCAACCTTTGTACTAAGTACCCCAGCATTTTCTCCCCATAATTTTTCAGTATAATTTATTAGAAATAAATTTGAAAGGGTTTTTCCATATTGCTGATTTGCCATATCTAAAAAGGTCTTTGGATCTTTGATATTAGAAAACTTGTTTAACATATTTTCTGAAATTATTTTCTGTAAATCATTCCAATTTAATTGCTTAAAAATACTTTTAATGTTTAGAGGAAAATCAATCAGTTTACCCTTTAAAAATATTTGACTAGGTGCTTCTACTTTTAAAAGATCATTTTTTAATATGCTTCTAATTAATTTTGTAATCTCTTCATCTTTATCATGAAGTCTATGAGCACCAGTATCATATTTAAAATCACCATCAGTTATAGTTTTACAATTACCACCTATTTGGTTTGATGATTCATATAAGCCAAAAGGAATATTATTTTCCTTTGCGAAATAAGCAGAGGCCATTCCGGCAGGTCCACCTCCTAAAATATGTATATTTTTTACTTCTTCATTCACTTTATAAAATCCCTTTCTAAAGAAAAAATATCAAGCTCTGACCACATTCTATTTACATATGGATTATGATAAAATGTTGTGTCCAAATTAATTTCATATTTATGATTAAATAGGTTGTTAAAATCACCAATCATATAAGGTTTTTTATTAAGATTCAATTCTATAAACTGCTCTACCTCTTTTTGATCTTCAACATTTATAAAATTAGTTTTTAAACCGGCGGCTCTTAAATAAAAATTTATTAGAGGAATAGTAATGATTGTAACGGGCGCCTCTTTTTTAATAAAATAATTTTTTAGCTGAGATACTGCACTTGGTTTTTTATGTTGTAGCACCAATACAAATGAAACAGTCAATAGAAATGAGAAAAATGAAATATGAATATACTTTTTAATGTTTCTAAACTTTAATTGAACAAAGGTTTGCCCTACTGACAACATTAAAATTAAGATAACAATTACTGGTAATATATGCCTGCTTTTATGAATTACATTTTGAAATAATAAAACCCAAGCTATATAAACTATTGTTGATAATAATATAACTTTATGTTCTTTAAATATTTTTCTAAAGTTTGAGAAAACATACTTAAAATAATAAATTAAGTATAATGAAATAATCCCCGTTATCCATGAACGATGATTCCAATAACCTCCCAAACCATCAGCCCATATTGACCTAAAAAAACTAATTAATCTAGCCGACCAATTTTTTTCTGTATATATAGTTCCACCATAATCATTAAAATGGCCACTCGTATGACTTAAAGCGATTACCCAGAGTTCATTTAAACCGGTAATGAAGACCATTGGTATTAACCATAATAAGCATCCCAATGAAAAGATCAATATTAACAATAACTTTTCTTTTTTGAATATTAGATGATATCCAATTGGCATAAATAATAACGGTAAATACGAAAGCCTAACTCCAGCCAAAACTCCAAAGAGAAAAAATCCAATACAAGTTTTAAATAAATGATTTTTTTTATTGATCAAAAAGTATAAGGAACTTGTTACAATTGCTAAACCCATCATATCAGGCATATATCGATTACTCATTAGCCAAATCAGTGGGTTGAGCAAAATTAAAAATATTATGAAATAACCTTCCTGGCTGTTTGGTTTTAAATCTAAAATTTTTAATGCATAATGGATAATATAATAAACTGAAAGTCCACCTATAAAAGAAAAAGAAATTCCTAAACTTCCAGTCAAAAAGTAAATAATCTTAACAAAAAAGCTAAAAATAGGATATCCAGGAAAATGAGGCTGTAGTTTCGTTATATCGTATTCGTAAATACTTAGAGCAAATCTGAGACTATCAATATCTTCTATGTAAAATATACTTGAAAGTAATCTAGTAATAATGCACAATAGGAATACTACAAACAGAGTTTGATTTTTAGTAAGCATATTAAAATTTATATTATTCATGAAAAAAGGAGGGGCTTAATATTTGAGCCCCTCAAGTTTACATGATTTGGATTTTGGTTAAACGTTAGTTTTACCAATTATCCATATGATCATCA
>NZIX01000096.1 GCA_002691785.1 Fidelibacterota bacterium
TTTAATATGCAATGAAATGAATGAATATTTTATCTTTGGGCAAGATACAACTGATTGTAATTAGATATAATTACTATTTTTTATAAGATATTAAATTAATCCTTTTACTTTATGCAGCTTATTTACACCTGACACTGCCAAGGCATAATCAAATTCCCATTTTAAACATGATGCTCCAATTTCACCATCTTTCCTTAAAGCTATATACCCAATTTGAAAATCAGGGTTCCCGCTGTGTGCTTTAATTACACGGTTTAATGCCTCTTCACATGCTTCAGTAGGACTGTAACCTTGCCTCATTAATTCAACGACTAAGAAACTTCCAGTTGTTTTTATAACTTCTTCGCCTAGTCCTGTTGCCGCAGCAGCNCCTACTTCATTATCAACAAACAGCCCTGCTCCTATCAATGGACTATCTCCTACCCTACCATGTAATTTGTAAGCCCACCCACTTGTTGTGCAAGCTCCTGCAAGGTCACCCATTTTATCTTGGACTAAAACTGAAATAGTGTCATGAGTTTCATGAGGAGTTGCATCACGTTTTTCAACTTTCCATTTTTCCCATGCTTTTTTTGATTCTTCTGTTAATAAATCAATTTCTTGGAAACCTTTTGAAATAGCAAATTGCCTTGCTCCCTCACCTACCAACATAACATGTTTTGTATCTTCCATAACTTTTCTAGCTACTGAAACTGGGTGTTTGATATTTTGTAAGAATGCGACCGAACCACAATTCCCAGTATGATCCATCACACAAGAATCTAAAGTAACAAGACCTTTTTCATCAGGAAGCCCCCCTAAACCGACCGATGTATTTAATGGATCTTCTTCAGAATTTCTTGCTCCAGCTTCTGCCGCGTCCATTGCATTTCCATTTTTTTCTAGAGCCTTTAAAGCTGCAACATTTGCTGGTAAACCATGAGCCCATGTTGATAAAATGATGGGGTTATCTTTATTTATTTTAATTTTACTATTCACAGAACTACAGCTCACTAACATTGAAGCTGGAACTGTGGCACCAAGAGCACTTGCTTTTATAAAATCTCTCCGTTTCATAGGTACACCTCCGATTTATTTTTAGTAATTGTTTAATAACTATTTTCAAAAAGAAAAGTTTTTATTTCAAAAGGCTTAAAATTTAGTTTCAGCTTTTGCTTAACATTAACTTGTTCTTTTGACTTATTCCACTCAATCAAATCACATTCAGTTAACTTTCCATTTAAATGAATGTATCCATGTGTTTTCCTTCCCAACTTTTCAACTATCCTTATCACGAGGTGATTTGTTTTTTCTGCTTTTTTGAGAACTGTTAATTCTATTCCCTCTCCTTCTAGATGTAGAGGTACTTTAATTTTGGACTTTACACTTTTAAAAATTAACGGTGGCTGATTGAGACAAGCAGATTCATGCATTACATCTGAATTAACTAAATCATTTCTATGAGGAAAAAAACTATAGGTAAAACTATGATCACCCATATCGGCATCAGGATCAGGGTTATTCGGAGAACGAAGTAAGTTTAGATCTAAAATATTATCATGAACCATATATCCATATTTACAATCGTTCATTAAGGCTACACCATTATCAAGGTCTGAAAGATCTGCATAATGATGCCCCACTACTTCAAATTTCGCTTTATCCCATGAAGTATTACGATGGGTATTCCTTTTTACATACCCATATTGAATATCAAATGAAGCCTGATCTGATCTAATATTAATTGGAAAATGAACTCTTAACATCTTAAATTTTTCTTNCCAACGAACAGTCGTATTAAAATCNAATCTTTTTGAAGATGAATTAAGNCNGATAGTTTGTTTTAATATTGAATTCCCAATTTTATAACTAAAACTTATATCTTGATAAAATTCACTTTGTGTCCTTAAAATTTTCCCATCAATATTTGCTGTCTCAATGAGGGCATCTCTATAAAAAAAATCAATATCCCAAGCATCCCAGTTGTTTGGAATATCTTCATAAAGAGAAATGATGTTACCAAAACCCATTAAATATTCCTTATTATCCTCTTTATCTTTACAACTTTTCAACCTCCCCGATTTATCAAACTCATAACGTACTAAATCATTTTCCAAAATAAGACTATTATTGNTATTTACCTTATTTTTAAAAGAACCTTTCTTTCTAAAATTTGAAAAAGATAATGGCGCCAAATTAACTAACCCAAGNACACCCTGATTTGTTAATACTGTTTTTACTGATTTACCATTTTGATCTTCAATTAAAGATTCCTCAAAACCTTCAGGAATAGGAATCATTCCTTTCCACTGATATGATAAAGTATTAAANAGGACGAACGAATCTTTATCTTTTTCAAATAATTTATTCGAAGCTTTATTAATAAGTTTNTCAGATTCATTATGAATTTCTTCATATTCTTTATGAGTTGCTTGATATACAAGGTTTATACTTGATCCAGGTATAATATCATGAAATTGATTAATTAATAGTTTTTTCCAGAGTGCATCTAACTCTTTTAAAGGATAATCTTGCATGGATAAACATGACCATAGTATCTCTACATTTCGAAGTTTATTTTCTAACTTACGATTTTGTTTTTTTACTAAACCATGTGTAGTCAATGTTCCTCTATGTAATTCTAAATATAATTCACCAACCCAAGTATCCACTTTATCTTTATGATTATTCAATCTATCAAAAAAGTTTTTTGCTGTATCAAAAGAAACTTTTGGAGAACTCTCTAAACTAGCCATTCTTCTGCCTAATTCAATATTTTCAGGTTTAGGTCCTCCCCCACCATCTCCAACACCAAATAGGGAAATAAACTCATCCAAATATGCTTTTTCTTTAAAGTGATCCTGTGCTGGCACTAAAAATTGAGTATCAAGCTCACTATTATATGTATTTTCAGGAGGAAAATGTGTAAGTATTTCAGTTCCATCAATCCCTCTCCAATTAAATGTATGATGCGGAAACTCATTAAATTGACTCCACGAAAGCTTTTGAGTTAAAAAATAGTTCACACCTGATTTCTTTAATATTTGAGGCAAAGCAGCAGAATAACCGAAGACATCCGGCAGCCACAAATTATCCACCTCAATGCCAAACTCATCTTTAAAAAAGTTTTTCCCATGAATGAGTTGACGAACCATGGATTCTCCACTGATTAGATTACAGTCAGCCTCAACCCACATCCCTCCTTGGAGTTCCCATTGCCCTTTTTTAACCGCTTTTTTAATTCGCTCAAAAATTTCAGGATAATAATCTTTCATGAATTGATAATGCTGTGGCTGAGATGCCCCGAAGATATAATCTGGATATTTATCTATAATGTCCAATTGAGTAGAAAATGTCCTAGCACACTTTCGAATAGTTTCTTTTACAGGCCATAGCCAACCTGTGTCTATGTGGGCATGACCAATTGCAGAAACTTTAAGATCAGAATCAGAGGCTCTTTTTTCTAATTCAGTTTTTAGGCATTGGCGAGCATCTTTAACTTTCTTTTTAGTATTTCCAAAAGCATTTATTGCTTTATTTAAAGATCTAATTATCCTGGATCTTTGAACAGATTTTTTATCTAAGTGCTTGATCAGCCCTATTAAGATTCTTACATCTAAATAGAGGTGCCAAAGTTCTTCATCAAAGATTCCCACTTTCATTTTTTCAACTTTTGCATCAAACCAGCCATGCTTTTTGGGGCTGTCTTCTTTAACATCTGGATCCGTAAAGACACCAAAAAGCGAATTAGCAGCAGCTTCTACCCAAAGCTCTATTTTTAAATCACTAATAATGTTTTTGCCAAATATTACTCTGGTCCGCTTAAAGTTGGGATCCCAAATAGCGCCATTAGTAATACCCTGAATTTCATTTCCCATATTATCATAAACTAAACCTTCACCTGAAAAATCTAAATCTGAAGCGATTTGTTTACCTTTCCAATCAGAGGGTATATCTGCAGTTAAGTGAAACCATGCACTCTCCCATTTACTACCCCATTCATCACCTTCTTTAATTGGTTTATAATCTAAAGTTAAACGATCTTTAAAGAGTACTTTCTCTTTTGACCAACCGAACTTGGCTTGAAATGGTATTTTATCATAAACAAAGTTATTAGGTAATTGAGCATACCATTTTTCTATTCTCGCTATTAAAATTTCTGTTTCTTTTTTATTCATATCTCTTTTTAGTTATTTTTTTTTGAAACCCATCCATCATCACCATGATCTCTTACATCATTCCTTAATCTTTTCATCATTACTTTTAAATCTCTAAACCCACCTATTGAAAACCAAACCATGGTAATTAAAGACATCATGACATGGACATATATATAATATCTCCAGTAGAGCATCCAGGTTTGATTACTCACATTATTGGAAAGGTTATATATCGTTCCAATAATAAACACCAATGTCCAAACTCCAGTCCAAATATAATTCAATATATATAAGAACTTATCTCCTTTGGTAAACTCATCGCCCATAAGAAAAATCTTCCAACCGATTTGTTCATTTTCATTAACAATTGTCTTTTCACCTTTAATAGCAAATTCACCACGGTTTAATAATTTATCCATATTATATGGTTTCTTATTGGTAAGTAGCGAGATAGTGATATAAGTTATTGAAGACAAAGCCATTCCTATTCCCCAATATTCTTGTCCATTAATATCTCTTATGTAAAGAAAAAAAGATTTTAACTGTGATAAAGATGTCATATCAGATAACCAGTCTATAGATATCTGTTTAACAAGAACTCCTCCCACACTTATAAGAGCACCAACTATCATAGCTGACCAGGCTGCGGTTGTAGTACCTCTTTTCCAATAAAGACCTCCAATAATAACTGCTCCTGATCCTCCAGCAAAAATTGCAGCAGTAATTGCGAAAAATAGTGCAATTTTTTGATTCTGTTGAAATAAAAGACTAAAGAGAAAAATAAATATTGCAACTCCAAATATTGCATATCTAAGCACTTTAAGATGTGTGTTTTTATCAAATGGTTCTTTTCTAAATGGCATGATAACATCTTGAACAAGGATAGTTGCCCAAGAATGCAAGTAAGTATCATGTGTGCTCACAAAAGCAACAAGCATCAATGAAGCAAAAAGACCTAAAAGTCCAACAGGCAACACTTTTGATAAAACAATAGGTCCTCTCATCTGAGACATTAAAGTTTCTGAATTTAAGTTTGTCAAACTAAGATTTACGGATTCTTGAACTGATTGATAATCAGCATGATTCATAAAAACATAAATTAATACTGGAACCACTAGGAAAAATAAACCCTGAGACAAGCCTCTAAACCCGCCTAAAACTGCTCCCATTTTTGCCTCATGTGCACTTTTTGCTGAAGAGTTGTACCCCTGCTGCCCCTGCCAGCCCAAAGTCCCATACATAATTCCTATAATTCCAATAAGGAAATACCAAAAATTAAAATCTTCAACATGACTGGTTTTAAATGGGTTTATTCTTGAAGAATTTTCATATTTAATTTCAATTTGTTTTATTTGATTTTCTTTTTCTATTGCCGTTAAAGATTTAAATGTTTCTTGAGTTTCTAAATCACTAATTTCTTCTCTAGCTAGTTTAATTGGAGTTTGCTCCAACGCATCCGCTACTTGATCCCAACTCACCGTAAAAAAGAGATATAGAACAACGACCAGTAGTACAATTATCGCAAATATTCCTTGAAAAAAATCTGCAATGATTACCGCAATTTGCCCACCAAAATAAACAAAATATAATGAAATACTTAAGAGTATAATCATGATCAATGGATAGACCGGTAGTCCAATAAAATTCTCTGGAAAACCACAATATTGCATGAAAAATTGAGCTCCAACTGCAGGGAATATTCCAAAGTTTATTATTCCGGCTATAAAAGCTATAATCCCTGTGAAAATTCTAAATTTTCGACTATATCTTTTTTCAAAAAACTGAGATAGGGTCAAACATCTCGTTGATCGAAATCTATAAATAACCCATCCTGACATAGTAAGAAAGAGAATTATAATACCTTGACTAAGCCCCCACCAAGATAGACTAAATCCAGCCTCATACCCCATTTCTAAATACATAACAGTCGAAATAGCCCCTAGTCCAGCTATACCTCCAGAAATAGATAATAAATACCTCCCTGCGGTTCTACCTGCAGATAAGAAATCTGCAACACTTTTCATTAATCCCGTTGTTAAAGAAACAGAATAGAACATCCCAATTAAAACAACTAAAACAATGACCCAGTCAATTAAACTCAAGTTCATTTAATTTTTCCTTTTATTTCATGCATTATAAATAATGGGACATTTAGAATAATCACCTAATTGATCTAAGTATTCATCAGAATTTTTAACTCTTTTTGATTTATCTGTGCAAAAGTGAACCACAAGCCCAACTCTTGGTTTCTTACTTTGATTTGGTCCAGAAGAGTGATAGGTTAAAGAATCATGAATACTAATTTCACCTTTTTTAATATTTGAGTATAAGATATTAATGTTTTTATGTGATTTTTTTATAATTTTTTCTTGCTTGGTAATATCATTATCAAAAAAATCTAATCCAGNTACTGAATCCCAACTATTTGATTTAATTATGAATTGAACAGGCCCAGAGTCTATTTTGACATCTGAAAGTGCAATCCATGCAGTGAATAAACCTTCTGTTCCCCAAAATGGCCAATATTGAGCATCTCTGTGCCAACCGGCATGTCCTTTTTCTGCACCTCCAGGAGGCTTCCAAACGGCCTGAGAATGCCATACTTGGATTTTTTTTGAATTCGTAACTTTTGAAAGATGTTCTCCAAAAGATTTATCTGTTATTAGCCTTAACAGCACTGAATTACATAAATGAGGTTTATCAATTTTAATAATTTTTTGAATATCATCTCCTACATTCCAGAACCTACTCTCCGGTTCCAATCCTGTCTCATAATCCCCTTGAATAACTTCCCAAAGAGCATGTCGAGCCATATCAACTTTATTTGTCGAAAAAATTTTAGGCAAAAGCGTTACACCATTCTCCTTCAATTCATACCTGTAACTTTTCATTTATAATAGCTTGATCCCTCAAAATCCATATGCTCACCTTCAATAAATATAGGTTTTTTTAAATATGAATTTTTTATACCTTTTCTGGACTTTCCTCTTAGAAGAACACAATCCCATTTCTCTCTGTTGACATAAGTGGAAGTTGGTATATATCTGAGAGTCAGTCCTATACGCCATCTATCAGAAGTGTTAAAATTAGAACCATGAATTAAAAAGGGATTATGGATAGATATATCACCAGGCATCAATTCAATATCAACTGCTTCTGAGTCATCTATTTGATCCGGTTTAATTGCTGAACCCAAAACATACTTATCCATATCTTCNTTGATCATTTGTGATGATTTAATTAGTTTTTTATTCTGTGTTCCAGGGATTACGCGCATGCATCCATTATCTTTTAATGAAGCCGTAGCAGCCATCCACACTGATACCACATTCATTGGCTCAAGAGGCCAATAAGAGCCATCTTGATGCCAACCAACAGCTTTTCCTCTCAATGGTNTTTTTGCAATATAATGTGCACCGAACAATGCAATATTTTTTCCAATAAAATTTTCTAAAATATCTAATATTTTATTATCATTTAAGACTTTATGAATAAATGGATCATTAACTAAGAGATCATGGTGAAAGGCTTCAGGATGAATATTGGGGTATTTTTCACATAACCAATAGACATGATTTTCAAGCTCCAAGACTAAATCAGGATCAATTATATTTCGAATAATAACAAATCCATTTTTGTCATATTCTTTCTTTAAATGATCATTCATTTATAAAAATTATAGATCTTCTGCCCATGTTTTACCATCTTTTCGAATATAGATCTTTTGATTATTGTCCTCAATAACAGCCTCCCAACCAGAGGGAGTTACTGATATTATTGGAGGCCATTTAACGCCCGATACTGGCTTTGTTTTTAAACCTAACTTTTTTACGGACTCAGTATATCGATTATGATTTAAGTAATGATTAGATTGACGGTAAAATAAATGTCTTAACGCCCATTTAGTTTGATCTAATTTATTTGGTATAAATTTAATATTTTTATTATTAGTATTTTCATCTGTAAACTGGACTAACCCCCACGTTTCAGGTGTGTGCATATAAATTAAACCCTGAGGTGACCAAACCCAATTATACTCTGGAGAATCTGTCTTCACATACTTATCATTAATAATGTCAACATCCCATTGAACACGAGAAAAATTTACTTTCCACTGTTCTCCATCTTTTGGAGGGGTATTTGAACGATAATTACTTATCAGCGCTTTCCAAGGAATTGCAATTTCGACACTCCAACCTTTATCTCTATCTTTTGGATTATTTATCGTCCCGTCAACGTGTACTTTCGTTATCAAACCTGGAATATCCCAAGAATCTACGACTACGTCTTTATCTCCTTTTGATGCATTATGATATGGTTTTAATAAAATTAAATCCCACTCGGTTTCTAAAGCATTGACTTCTAATTCATAATAATTATGGGTATCTCCATCAGGATCTAAAAATATTTCAAAGTCATTATCTTTAAAAATCACAGTATCTCTTTGCTTCAACTTTGCCCATACATGGGGCTCTTCCATATCTACTGCAAAGTAGAAATAAGTNTCATCCCANAGCATTTTAACTCTAGTCTNATAGAATGGCTTAGGCTTTAAATTGCCTTCAATATCNACNAANTAATCTGTCCATTNTGTNGATTNCCAGGCNANNTCATCTAATTTNCCATCCATNATTANTGGAGAATTCACCTTATAGCATACATAAGTTTTTGGATTGTATGGTATCTTAGGATCAGGCCATTCATTTCCCCAAAATCCTTGAGAAAACAAATAACTTATATTTAAAAAAATCATCATNAAGGAAAATTTCATATTATTGATCCTCATCTTTATCATTTTATTATANANNNTCAGCTTTCTTAATTCAAATTATGCGAAATAAACTCATCAGCTATTTTAGACATTACTTTATAGCCCTCAACACTAGGGTGAACTCCATCAGTTGTGTATCCTGATTTTAATCCTTCTTTTTCATTTACCATTTGATCAAAATAATCAATATACAGTAAATCATTTTTACGTACATAATCCTTCAAAGATGAATTTATCTTCGATATCGTTTTGTAAGGCTTTATTATATTTTCATTCCAAGGATAATTATAAACTGGTAGGATAGAAGAAAGTGCAATTTTTATCCCATTTGCTTTTGCCAATTCAGCCATAGAAAATAAATTATCAGTTATCATTTTAATCGTTGAAATTCCTGTATTTCCAGCAATATCATTTGTTCCTGCTAACAAAAGAATTAATGATGGATTTAAATCGATTACATCTGGCTTAAACCTTATTAACATTTGCGGTGTTGTTTGTCCACCTATTCCCCTGTTGACATAATTAGATTTTGAGAAAAAAACAGGGTCAAGCTGGGACCAACCTTCTGTAATTGAGTCCCCCATAAAGACAACTCTATCTTTTTTAGATTTAGATTTTAATTTAAAATTATCTTCCTCGTAAAAACTTAAATTGGGCCAATCTTGATTAATTGCGTTAGATTCGCTTTTATTTATTTCATTTTCATTTGAAACTCTAATGTCATTTTCTATAGTCATTTAAANTTCCTTTTAATCTTTATGAACCAACTCGTAATACGATTTCATTATAAATGTCAAATCCTCAAGTTTATGATCAGATTTCTTACCTTTTTTGAATTTAACTTTTTTTAATTCCCCTGGAATTAGGTCCATAAAGTTTTCACTAAATAATCCATCTGATTTATCGCAGATAATGAAAGCTTTNTAAATAAATGTGTGCGCCTTTATNATTATCTCTACCTCTCCATTNAAGATTTTNTATTCAAAATCAAACCTTGGTTTTGGAATTTGCAATTCTTTTGGTTTAACAAAATAAAATTCATTTTGGGATAGTTGTTTTATCTTATTATTCAACGAAGCTCTTATAAGCATTCTATTAATTTTTTCATCATCAATCAATTCCCCAACATCAAAGGTTAATATTTTAGAAGCAGAAACTGATTTTAGTTTAATTGATTTTTTTAAAGTGCTCANGCTTTCTCCANTAAAATCTAATACTTGAACCACTAGATNNCCCTTGAATGGATGATTTANATCATTCATACCATAAATTTCTATATTATNTTTAACTTGCTTAATTGAGATANAAATAGGTTGAAAAAANTTCTTTGCGNNATAATGTAATGCTTTCCATCGACCTTTATAATCAATACTGGACCATGAGGCACCTGGCCAGCAGTCATTTAATTGCCAATATAATGTTCCCATGCAATAAGGCATTTTTCTTCTGTGGGATTCTACAGCAACTTTAATCGCCTCAGCCTGTGTCAATTGACTTATTTTCAGAAGAGAATCAAAATTAATTGGTTTTGAATAATACTTTTCCATATACATAATGACATTTTTGTTGCCAAGGGAGGCCTTTTGATGAGATGTCATAACTCCTGAATTGATGGCTAAATCAGATGAATGTGCAATTTCTTTTATTGTTTTTAGTTCTGGAAAAGACTGCATTCCATATTCAGACATGTATCGACCAACATTTTTTTCATATGCATCAAAANCCTCACCTCCATGCCAAACACCCCAAAAATGGTTATCTCCNCCTCCATAAGCTTGCCCCTCTTCAGGAGCCTCTGTTGTGTGTCCTGGTGAAGTTGGCCAATACAACCTTTTAGGATCGTACTTTTTACAAACATCGGGTAATGTTTTATGAAAAAGCAGCTTATAATCTTCCCAAAGATGTTCCGGTAAATTTTCTTTCCACTCCCAATTGTGCCAAGCCCAGGCTATCTCATTATTCCCGCACCAAAGAATAATTGAGGCATAATCTTTTAATCTTTTAACTTGATAAGTGGCTTCTCTTTCAACACTTTTTAAAAATTTAACATCTGCGGGGTATAATGAGCATGCAAACATAAAATCTTGCCAAACCATGATGCCCATTTCATCACATAATTCATAAAAACAGTCTGGTTCGTATATACCTCCTCCCCAAACACGCAAAGTATTCATGTTTGCTTTTACAGCGTCACCTAATAATGATTTATAATTTTCTCGTTTTATCCTAGTCGTAAATGAATCCGCCGGTATCCAATTTGCACCCTTAGAATAAATAGGTTTCCCATTTACAGATATTGCAAAGCTTTCACCATCTTTATCCTTATCCCTCTTTATCAAAACATCTCTGATACCAATTCGTTTTTCATAAGCATCATTAAAATCTACTGAGTGTATTTTAATTTTAAAATTGTAGAGATATTGTTTCCCATGTCCTGAAGGCCACCATAGTTCTGGTTTAATTATTTTAATAATTTCAAAAAAGTTATTATTACCCTTTAATGCACTAATTTCAAATTCCTCTCGAATATTTTTTGTTTCTTCTTCTACAGATATATGATACTTCTGTTTAGAATCCGAAAAAAATTCAACTTCAATGGCTAATTCAGCAATTGAGGCATCACATCTTAATTGATTGAATGAAATATTTTCAACATAAGTTGAATTAAAAGATATCAATTCTACTTTTTTCCACAAACCAGAGGTAACTAAGCATGGACCCCAGTCCCATCCATAATGATAGGGCGCTTTTCGAGTATATGGACTAGTTCCGCCAGCTTGATCATTATCTGCTGGCAATTTATAATCTAACTTTTCCATTACTGGTTCTACCTCTTTTAGCGGGGATCTAAACTGAATTTCTATTCTATTCTGACCTCCTTTTATTAATTTTGAAACATCAAACTCCCATGGATGAAACATATTATCTGCTTCAATAATTTTCTCTCCATTGAAATAAATATCAGCATATGTATCAATACCATAAAAAATTAACTTATTATATTTTTTTGAAATGGTCTTATCATCTGCAGAAAAGGTTAATTGATAATTCCAATTGGTATCAGATACCCACTGCACTTCTTTTTCATTTTCTCTAAAAAAAGGATCTGGAATCATCCCGTGTTTAATAAGGTCTAGATGAACACAACCAGGGACTTCAGCAGAGAAAAATTTATTACTACCTTCTCTTTTAAACTGCCAACCTTCAGATAAATTTTTTACTAGATTCTTCTGCAAAATACTCTTCGTTTGTTCTTTATAGTAGATTTAATGATAATTAATAATATGTTGTCAACCTGTAAAAAAGTTATTAAACTTAGTGATCTT
>NZIX01000097.1 GCA_002691785.1 Fidelibacterota bacterium
ATTGGAAGGTTATACCAAACTTTGTATCATAGGGCTTAAAGCATTCCATATCCCAGTACTCTTCTTTTTTTCGACCGGATAAAATGACATCAACATTAAAGCCTTTTTTTCTTAACAAGGGAACTAATAATCGAGAACGAGTTATATGTCCATTGCCAGTGCCTTGTATTCCATATAAAATGTTCAAATTAATAACCTGCTAGATATTAAAAAATTAATATAACCAAGAATTGCTCCTGCTAATACATCTGATGGATAATGCACGCCTAAATATATTCTTGATATACCAACAAGGATTGTCCAAAATAAAAAAACACCCAGAAATGAAATTGGGAAAAAATAATATACCAATAAGGTTAATACAGTTGCACTACCTGTATGGCCAGATGGAAAACTGAATTCATCAAATGGTATAAGCTTACTATTTACTCCTTCAATTTTTCTAAAAGGCCTCGGACGTTTAAGAGATTTTTTTAGTATTAAATAAANGATCTTATCTAAAGCTATNGCAAACAAGGCGACTGTAATAAATTGNTATGAATTATCAGNAATNAAAAAACCAAAGAGTGTGGTTANAAAAAGTAANTAACCATCTNCTGTTTTGGATACGTATCNAAGAAATATTTTNNAAAAGCNACNTATAGATNTATTATCAAAAATAAGNAAAAANTATTTTTNATCTTTTTGTTGAACCCATTGTAGCAATTCANTCANNATTNATANTCCTAATTGAANTGCTCAACATTATCAAAATANANTCAGAATATTGTAAGAAATCTATTTGAAAATAATTAGAAAATCCTTTATCTCTTCAAAAAAGCAGAAGTACATCTATCTCCATCTGACAAAACTTGTTACCATAAATACCTTAAAAGAAAATAAGGATATAGATGATAAATAAGATTTTCAAATCATTTTCAAAATTTTCTCTAACCATTTCTTTTTAAAATGAAATATGAATAAAAATAAAAAAGCTATTATTGATATTAACATTAATGTTGAGTTTGATAATAAAGATTTTGAGATATGTTTATTGGAACTAAAAAGTAAAGCAGGCGNTCCAAAACACATTAACCTTAGAAAGTTTCAAANCAAAGTCCATTAACTCCGTTTACTTTCNTCAACTAGATTACAATTAACGGGTGTTTTTTTTAAGATCAAAATAAAATATTTAGTTTTAATTAAATATTCTAACTCCTGCCAAACTCATTTCTTATAATTTTCAAATGAACATTTAATACAATGTTNAATGAAAAAAGATTCGAATCTTTTCTTTGTCTCCACACCTTATCATTTAATCAACGCTTCGGTTATCGCCTATGATTTAGTAAAAGATTCAGATTGTACATTAATTTTTATAGACCAGCCATATAAAAAAAAGTTTGTTTATCTAGACTTTGTTAACCTTTGGGAACACTCCCCTTTCGTCAATGTTCATGTTTTTTATTCAAAAGGGAAAAATGAAAAAGGNAAATATAAATATAGNAAAGATGTTTTAAAAAATATTGAAAAGTTAGTTTTAAAATATACACCCAATGTAATATATACTGGCAATGATAGGCGAATTGAGTTTATCAGAGGATTTACAAAAATGAAGTTAATGAATCCAGACTCTAAGTGTATTTATTTTGATGATGGTCTTCTAAGCTATGTTATACATGAATATAGTTGGGAATCTTTTTTAGAAATTTTTTTTAAAAAATTATATTACGGTTTATGGTACAACAGGCAACGAATAGTTGGAGGATCTNACTTTATTGATATGTCTATAATTTCTTTTCCAGAATTTTGCCATTATAAATTAAGATCCAAGCCTTCAAAAAAAATTAATTACTCCAATTTGAATAATAAAGAATTTCAAGATTTCNCTAACATAATATTTAATGGATATAAAGAAGATTATGTGGAATTAAAAAATTTAGATATGGTACTTATACTGCCTCATTTAAAAGAGCTTAAAAAGTTTAAAAATCATTATAAAAACATTAAAAAAGTTCTTAACCGGATTTCGGGAGAACATATCAGAATAGGAATAAAATATCATCCATTTCATTATCAAGATTCATTTAAATTTTATAAAAACAAAAGTTTTAAACCAATCTCACCTGACATCCCTTTCGAGCTGATAACTTTAATCTTAAAACCAAAAACAATAATTTTAGGGGATGTATCAACCGTACTGCTTACTGCTAAATCTATACGTCAAGACTTAAAAGTAATTTCTATAAAAAACTCAAAAGACANCAGACAGGAAAAAATAAATGAATTATCATCGAAAATTGGAATTGAAAAATTAGATTCAATTAATGATATTACAAAAATATTAGAACAGAGCAATGATTAAGAATTTTAAAGGTCTAACTGTCAGGTTCTTATTTAACAATTAATAGAAATCATATTTTAACCTAATATAATTCTTATAACCCAGAAATACTTTCCATAAATTATTTTATATTGAAAAATCAATTCTATGTCTGCGAATCCATGACTGATTACAAAGGTGCGTTTTCAAGTGATGAAAATTGGCTAGATGGATGGCCTTACCTTTCTGAAGCAGGGTTACTATTAANTNCGGATAATAATTCATCTGCTATAGTAGNCGATAAAATTACTTTACATGGCAATTATCCAAACCCATTCAATCCAGTTACAAATTTAAATTATGATCTACCTGAAGATTCATTTGTGCACATCACGATTTATGATGCTTTTGGGAATGAAATCAATAAACTTATCGATTCAAAAAAATCACGAGGACAAGAGTCTGTGCAATGGAATGCAACTAACTATAAAGGGAAATCTGTATCTGCTGGAGATTATTTATATAGGATTCAGGCAGGCGACTTTGTTGAAAACAGGAAGATGGTTCTATTGAAATAAAACAAAGTTAACTTTACCTAATATTCCTTGAAACTTCTTCACAAACCCATTGGATAGATTTATTGTGGCCTAAGCGAGCATCATTCCACGTTTCAGGAAGAGTAATGACTTCCCCGCCTTTTATTAAAACGTTTTGAGGATCAAACTCTAAGTGCTTGAATGCGCCATCTTGTTCTTTAACTGTTTTCCATTGAGTATATCTTATCTCATTTCTAATAACATAAACTTGTTTTTCAGCACNTCTACATTGATTCTTTTTGAATCTTTCCATTCCAGCTAAAGGAGCAGCAATGCTATGAACGGTTATAGGTAAATTATCTGTCCAACTTTCTGCNAACAATGAAGTTACAACGCCACCGAGACTGTGCCCCAATACCCATAATGAATCCAAATGGAGATTGTTTGAAACTAAGTTTTTTAATTCAAAATAAAGAAAATCAGCTGAGTTTTCTGGACAATTCTCCCAATCATATTTAAAAAACCAAATAGGAATATTTGATTTGGACAATTCAGAAATTGGACTCACCCATTCTAAACCTTTTCCTCTCCAATTTTTTGGGTAGTAACCATGAACCAAAATAATTCCAAAAGTGGAATCTTTTTCATTAATTCCAAATATTCTATGCATTCCATTTTTCCGATTAATTAAGTATTCATCATACTCCTTTTTATTATTTTTTAAGTCCGTTATAAATATTTTCTTTGAACTTATAGTGTTGTTGGAACAACCAATAAGGAAAAGAAGTAGTATAAATAAAAAATTACTCACAATACGAATTTAAAATAAATTTGGTTTAATATAGATTTTAAAGTGAAAACCACCATCCTCAGCATTAAAACTAAAAAAGAAAGATAAATAAAAGAATCCCTACTTCAATTGAAAAGAAAAGTTTTTATACCTAAATATTTTTAATAAGATATTTTAGATAAGTTTGTTTTTCTTGATTTTACAATTGAACGACACACGCCGCAGTTCTGTTTTATTCTAGCATATACTATACCTTGATATTTACCACATTTACATTTATAAATATCGTTATTTTTTAAAATGGGTTGTCTTAGATTAACTTTTTTTAGCAATTCAGCCATAATCAATATTCCTATTTTAATTTNTTAANATTATCAAAATAAAAGCAGAATATTGTAAGAAATCTATTTGAAAATAATTAGAAAATCCTTTCCATACGCTGTAGAGATCGGGAGTTCAAATCTCTCTATCCCGACAATCGAGAATGCCAAATATCGCTTTGACATCCTCTTTGTAANTTTTTTGTTCACAAACTATAATTAAATTTGAAACTCTTTTATGGTTTGTTAAATAAAGACTCTTAAAATAAAATTTATGATCACTAAAGAAAAACTAAAAATTTAAAACAATGNTTTTATCTGGAAAAGAGATAGAGTCACGAATTGATAACGATATCATCATTGAACCGTTTGATAAAAAAANAATAAACCCAAATAGTTATAATCTATCTTTACATAACGAGTTACTTATATATAAAGATTCTACTTTAGATATGAAAAAAGATAATGAAGTGGAAAAATTAACAATTCCATCTAATGGATTAGTACTGGAAACAAATCGCTTATATTTGGGTAGAACAGTTGAATACACAGAAACAAAAGATTTAGTACCTATGCTTGAAGGTCGTTCTTCAATTGGAAGGCTTGGTCTTTTCGTTCATGTAACCGCAGGTTTTGGAGACGTTGGTTTTAAAGGGTTTTGGACACTTGAAATTTTTTGTATTCAACCAGTCAAGATTTATCCAAGTGTAGAAATATGCCAAGTTTATTATCATACGATTGAAGGGGAGATCAAAAATTATTCAAGTCAAAAGTACCAGAATAATCAAGGCATCCAATCTAGTTTGTTATTTAAAGACTTTAAAAGTGAAGATTAATACTATAAAATAGAAGATAGTTTTATAGTATCGCTAAAAGGACTTCTTTATAATTAAAGTTTAATTTTCACTACTAAAATATTGTTGATTAAGAGCAATTAGTATTCTAAATGAATAGTTAAAACGGGATTTTTAAAGTAAACCTGTTTATGTCATTCTCTAAACTTGAATAATCAACTGAGCCATTATGAACAAAAAGGATGTGTTTTACAATTGATAAACCCAAACCAGTACCTCCTGCGGATCTTGATCTTGATTTATCTACCCTAAAAAACCTTTCAAATATTCGTTTTCTATATTTTTTGGGGATTATCTGCCCCCTGTTTTCAACAACTATTTGTATATTTTCTTTAACATTAACAAAAATATTAATATTTGATGTTTGATCTCCATATTTAATAGCATTGTGCAACAAATTATTAATGGCTTCTCTAATTAATAATGCATCTACTCTTATGTTTAATTTTGGATCACATTTCACTTCTATTTGTTTTTTCTCTTTTTCTAAAAATGACCGAACGTCATCAATGGCCCCATCTATTATAGAGATTGCAGGAGTTTTAACTAGCACAATTGAATCACCCTCTTCCTGGAATTCAATTCTTGATAATTTTAATAAGTCATCAATGATATTGTTCATACGATTTGTCTGATTAAGAACTTTATCTATAAATACCTTTTCTTCTTCTCTAGAAGCTGTTCCACTTTTTAACACACCAACAAACCCGGCAATAGACGTAATTGGTGTTTTCAATTCATGGCTAACATTTGATACAAAATCTTGTCTAACCTTCTCAAGCTTTTTTACTAATGTCAAATCATTTATTGTTATAAGACTTCCCGTTTTTTCCCCTTTAATTATTAAAGGAGTCCCTGTAATTAAAAAGTATTTTGGTTTATCAATTTTAATCTGGAGCTCTTTTTGAATCATTGTTTCTTTTGATTTAAGAATCTTGTTTAATAACGAAACCGTTTTTTTATCCTTAATTTGACTTTTAAATGTTTTACCAACATAGTTTTCTGATTCTATATTTAGGTATTTCTTTCCAACATTATTTANCGATANNATTTCTTTNTCCCTATTAAGAACTATTAAGCCTTCTTGTATTGATGAGAGAACAGATTCTTTTTCATCTTTTTCTTTTGTAATGGTTTCAATTTTTGAATTTATCTCTTTTGCCATAAGGTTAAATGATTTAGCTAAGAAAGCAATTTCTTTAGTATAGCTTTTCGGTAAGATCACTTTTTCAACTTTAAATGTTTTAACATATTTTTCAGCTGCAAATCTCATTTGAACCAAAGGTTTTGAAATGCGCCTAGATGCATAATAGCTAAAAATTAATAATAAACCACTCACGAAAATTGCTAGATAAATAACATTGTTCTGTGCAGAAAAAATGATATCATTNATTAAGGACAATTCAAGAGCACCCCTAATAATATATTTATTTTTATGAATTCTGTAGGTTTTAGCAAGATATAAAAGTTCTTTACTAAGAGTACTACTAAAACGTATAGATTTCCCAACACCATCTTTTAGAGACGAGTTAATTTCAGGTCTATTTAGGTGATTATCCATAATGTTTGGGTTTGATTCTGAATCACCTAGTACGAATCCAATGGAGTCAGTTAGAGTGATTCTAATTCCCGACACTGAACCTATTTCTGAAATTAACGACTGAATTTCTTTATTNAGTGATTGGTGATTTTCCAATAAAAAGTATATAAGATCAATTTGAGATTCAATTTCGTTTTCTTTTTCTTTTATATATAAATCTTTTACAGATTGATTGATAACTAGGACAACAACAATAATTCCTATGAGGGATACTGGAGTAAAGGTATAAAAGAGTGTTAGAAAGAGTGATCTACGATTCATTTCGGCGAAAGCGGTAGCCAACACCTCTGATCGTTTCAATCAACTTACCATGGTCTCCAAGTTTTTTTCTAAGCCCAACAATTTGAAAATCAACAGAGCGGTCGGTTACTGGATAATTATCTCCTCTAATTTTATCAATAATTTGATAACGAGTAAAGACCCAACCTGGATGAGTTGCCAATAAATGTAAAATTTGAAATTCGGTGAATGTGAGATCAGTAATTTTTTTCTGGCCAGCGGTAACTTCTCTGAGTCTAGGAATTATTTTGATTTCATTGATATTTACATTATCGTATTCGCTAATAGCGTTAGTAGTATTTCTACGTAAGACTGCAGAAATTCTAGCTAAAAGAATGGACATGTTAAAAGGCTTACTTACATAGTCATCAGCACCAGTTTCGAGTCCTTTTACAATGTTTTCCTCTTGACCAAGTGCAGTAACCATAATAATATTAATTTTTGAGGTGTCAACATCATTTTTAAGAATTCTACACACATCAAGTCCTTTAATTCCTGGTAAAAGTAAATCTAAAAGAATGAGATTAGGGTTTTCTTTCCGGGCAGCCATGAGTCCTCTCTCCCCATCAGTTGATGTTAATACATTATAACCTTCTTTTTTTAGGTGAAACTCAAGTAGGTCTCGAATATCAGGTTCATCTTCAATTATTAAAATAGTTTTTTTATTATTTTTCATAACGCAATTCTAATGATAAAAGATTAGATTTTTATTAGAGAATTTTTAGGAAAACAGAACGTGCAATAGAAAGGTACTTATCAACAATTTTTTGAAATATATCTATATGATTTTATTTTGTTTACTAAAATTTTATGATTAAAAACCGGAAGATAGATAAATAACAATGAGATTTAAAATAAATNGAGGTGTAAAGTTACTTTTTAGGTTTTTTTAAAAANACCTNCCATGAATTAAGAAAAAATNATNTNAAAANAAATTATTTTTTTTTATAAAAACCACNCTGTTATTAAANNANAAATAGTAAGAACTCTTTTTTCNGGATTATTNNTAAANGAATNTTTTTNTATTAGTTATATAANTTTTATGGTGACTTNAAATTANTTATNTTTTTTNTTNNATATATGATTTTATTTNATTTATAGATANAAATTTGTAAATC
>NZIX01000098.1 GCA_002691785.1 Fidelibacterota bacterium
CATTTAGGATCTATTTTTATGGCTTTTTTCAATAATTTACCAATTTTTGGAAAATTAATTAATTCTTTAGGATGGGAAGAAATTTGGAAAAAAGCTGGTTACAGTCCTGTTCCATTAGCCTCTACTGACATTTTAACCGGACTACAAACCGGGCTGATTAATGCTATTCCAACCATGCCTATTTATGCTTTAACCCAACAATCTTTTGGTATTGCTAAAAATATGCTTGATTTAAAATGGGGTGTTGTAATGGCAGGTATTATATTTGATTCTAAAGTTTGGAAGAGAATTCCAATTAAATATCACAAAGAAATGAAATCGGTATTGGATGATATTTTAGAAAGAAATCAGAAGCTTAATAGAGAATCAGAAAAAAAATCAATAAAAATAATGGTTGAGAATGGATTAACAGTTCATTCATTAACTGAAAAAGAAATAGATATTTGGGTAGAAGAAGTGAGAGAGTTTCAGTATCTATTAAAGGGGGATGTCATTCCAGAAGAAATATATAATAAAGTTATAAACTTAATTAAAAATTAATTAATAGGAATACAAATAAACTACATTTTAACCTACCCTAAAGCATTGATAAAAATTTTATCTATTTCTATTTTTATCTTAATGGCTTTTATTCCCTTTTTAGAAACTTTATCAAGAATATTATCATTTAATAATATAACTGCATCGCAAGTAATCGTTCAGCATTTAACATTATGGATCGGTTTTGTAGGTGCCATAATAGCATCCAATCAAAATAAACTTCTATCCTTAAACAGATCTTTGCTATTTAACGAAGAAAAACAAATTTCTTTTATTACCTTTATACCCAAATTGGTAAGTTTTTTAGTTTTTATTGCTTTAGCATATGGTAGTTGGGAATTGATTAAAGTTGAATATCAATACCCAATTGATATTGCACCTTNNATCCCNAGNTGGTTGGCACAATCTATTATGCCANTTGGTTTTTTATTAATGGCTATTAATATTTTATTTAACAGTTATAGTAATTTTAAACATCAGTTATTATTTGTTNNNATNACCTTTATCCTCTTTTTTTCNCCTNTTATNGAAATTNTCAGTAATATATTNCCAATAATGCCAATAGCNNTC
The DNA here is from genome assembly GCA_002691785.1 of Fidelibacterota bacterium. GTDB lineage: Bacteria > Fidelibacterota > Marinisomatia > Marinisomatales > UBA1611. The sequence continues at coordinate 1,111 of NZIX01000098.1, forward strand.
CTCTTAATATTATTTTCATTATTAATGGGTGCNCCAATAGTTGTTGGTCTNGGTGGATTATCAATCTTTTTTTTCTGGTATGATTTTACACCAATTGCAGCGATCCCTACTGAAGCTTACAGAATCGTAGTTTCACCAACATTACCTACTATACCATTATTCACATTAGCTGGTTATATNTTAGCAGANAGTAAGGCCTCTGAGAGACTTGTNAAGGTTTTTAGAAATGTATTTGGTTGGATNCCAGGTGGAACGCCAATAATTATTATTTTATTGTGTGGTTTNTTCACAGCTTTAACAGGGGGATCTGGTGTAACAATTTTAGCATTAGGAGGTTTANTATNNCCTATGCTTAAAAGAGAAGGATATNATTCATCTTTTTCAATTGGGCTCATTACAGTTTCNGGTTCTTTAGGCCTATTNTTTCCTCCAAGTTTNCCNGCAATAATTTATGGTGTTACTGCAGGAGTATCTGTAAAAGATATATTTATAGGAGGTATTATCCCTGGAAGTCTATTAATTATTTTATTGTCAATTTGGTCAATTAGGAATAGATCAATAACTAATTTGAAGGGTACATCNTTTAATTTTAAAAATAGTTTAATTAGTATTTGGGAAACTAAATGGGAATTAATGATTCCANTAATTATTTTANTTGGAGTTTTCGGAGGNTATTCAACTATTGTTGAGACTGCTTCTCTTACTTTGATATATGTTTTTATTATTGAATTTTTTATTTACAAGGATATTGAANTAGAAAATCTATTTAAAATAATTATTCAATGTTCTTGTTTAATAGGAGGTGTTTTAATCATCTTAGGGGTCGCTATGGGTTTGACCAGTTATTTAGTGGATGCTCAAGTCCCAATGGCAATTTTGAATTGGGTTAAAGTTTCAATTAATTCAAAATATACCTTTTTATTTCTTTTAAATATTTTTTTATTGATTGTTGGTTGTTTAATGGATATTTTTTCTGCAATTATAGTTATTGTTCCTCTGATAACGCCATTAGGTATTTATTTTGGAATTGATCCTGTTCACTTGGCTATAATTTTTATAGCAAATTTAGAACTTGGATTTTTGACACCTCCTGTCGGAATGAACTTATTTTTATCAGCCTATCGTTTTGAAAAAGAAATGTCAGAAATTTATAGAGCAACATTACCATTTTTTTTAGTCAAACTCTTTGCAGTTGCTCTTATTACATACATTCCTTTTTTAACAATCTACTTTTTATAGAGATCAACAATTTAACTTTTTTTAAAGATTACTTGATTATAAGAGGAAGAAAAATATATATTTGCCGTCTATAAATTAGGAACACTATATAACTTAAACGCTATCTTCTTACATCGTGCGCGGTGGNAAAAANAATAACTTAAAAATAATTCGGGAATAATCTAATGAAGCGTTTAAAANTCTGTCTGCTTANAATTATTTTAACACTCAATCCCTCATTTGGTCAAAGTGAGGCTGGAGCTATTTTTTTATTAATTGCTCCAGGTGCGAGAGCTGGTGGAATGGGAGAGGCTCAAGTTGCGGTAGCAAACGATGCATATGCNAGCTATTGGAATCCAGCTGGNTTAGGTTTTCTAGATGGTCAAGAGCTTGCTTTAATGCATGTTAACTGGTTACCTGGGCTTGCTGATGATTTATATTATGAATTTTTAGGTTTTAGAAAAAAATATCCTNCTCTTGGGACCATAGGAGGTCATTTAATCTTCTTAAACTTGGGAGAACAAATTAGGACAAGCGAAACCGGAGATGAATTAGGCACTTTTACTAGTTACATGACAGCATTTGCCTTATCATATAGTGCTTTAATTTCTCCTACTCAATCCTTTGGTATNAATACTAAGGTCTCCTATCANCATCTTGTTGAAATTGGAGCAGGAAGTGAAAAAGGAAAGGGGACCTCTACTGATTTTGGTTTTGACATCGGGTATCTTCATAAAGAGTGGATTCTTCCCAATTTGACAATGGGTTTCAATTTGTCAAATTTAGGACCAAAAGTATCTTTTATTGACCCTGATCAGGCCGATCCTCAACCAACAAACCTGAGTTTTGGTTTAAATTATGCATTAATTAAAAGTGATTTTAATAATATCAACGTAGTGTACGATGTTGACAAACTTCTGGTCTCATCCTATCCGGACATGGATTGGGATGGAGATGGGAGAATAGGTAATTATGATGAGGATGGAAATTATAGTCCTGGTAATGATTATAATATTAATGGAAAAATTGAAATTGCACACACTGATCCACTATACTTAGCTCTTTTTACATCATGGATTAATGATTGGATTTTAGGCGGTGATATCGATTACGGACCATCAAGCCCTGGAAATGGTGATGGTATAATAGGTGGATATAGATGGGAGGATGCTGATGGCGATGGGAAAAAAGATATAGGTAAATGGTTTGACTCAGATTCTAATGGAGTAGTTGATCCTGGTGAAAATGAAATGGTACAGACCGAAGGTAATCCTGGAGATGAAGATTGGGGTATTTACAATGAGTACGGTATAAAAGAAAAAGGTAATGCAAAAGATCGAAAACTTTCCAATGAAACTGATAGACTTGTTCACAATTTAGGTATAGAATACTGGTATGGTGAATATTTTGCAATTCGAAGTGGATTTTATTATGATAAAACTGGAAAAATTAGTAATCCTACTTTTGGAATTGGGCTTAGGTTTGCTGGATACGGATTTGATTTTGGTTATACATACGGAGATCAGGGTCATCCTCTAACAAATACTATGAGATTTTCTCTAAATATGGAATTTTGAACTTATCCAAAATGCCTCGGCGATTCCTTTTAAATATTTTTATCTTTTTTTTATTCCTTTCTTCACTTATTTTTTCGAATACTACAGGGGAATTGAAGTTGTGTGCTATCAGAGTTTCTTTTCCAGTTGAGGATGATGAAAGTACCACTGGAGATGGTCAATTTTTAAAGACAGCTAATGGCATTAATTGCTTTCAGTATACTATTGATCCACCGCCTCATAATAGATCTTATTTTGAATCACAAATTAAAGCTGTTTCCTCATATTTTGATTCTGTGTCTTACGGTGCTTTTAAGGTTGATCTAGAAAACTCAGATATTTTTCCATTTGGAGAAGATAATTCTTATGAGCTGGATAGCTCCATGGCTTCATATAATCCTTATGGACAAAGTAGTCAAAGTGAGGGAAAAATTACTAGACTTTTTCAAGATGCTATAGTTTTAGCAGATTTAGAAGATGGAATAGATTTTTCTGAATATGATTTAATTGTGGTATTTCATGCAGGAATCGGACAAGATTTTTCTCTACCATTTTTAGACCCAACGCCTCAAGATATCCCATCTACCTATATTGATAGGGATATGATTAAAGAAAATATTGAAGGAGGTAGTTTAGTAATCAATGGATATGAAATTTTACATGGTATTATTCTTCCCGAGACTCAAAATCATTTACTTTATGAAATATCAAATGACATGTTTAGTAGTGCAGGTTCACCTTGCGATTATCAGTATGGTTTAACTGGTACTTTTGCATTAATGATAGGTTTTGCAATTGGTTTACCTCCATTATGGAATATTGAAACCGGAAAAAGTGGAGTGGGTATATTTGGTTTAATGGACCAAGGTTCTAATAATGGAAGAGGCATTATCCCAGCTCCTCCAACAGCCTGGACTAGAATTTATGCAGGTTGGGAGGAATCAGTAGACATTACTTTCAAAACTAATATTGAGTTACCTTCAAGATATAAAAATAATATTGCAAAGGTAAATATTAATGACAGTGAGTACTTTTTAATTGAAAACAGAGACAATTCAATAATAGAAGATATTTCTATTGATTCTTTGCAATACATTATGTGGAAAAAATCTGGGGAAGATTCTATTACACCATTTATAAATATTTTATTTGATTCATCAGGTTTGAATTTTGATACAAATAATATTGTCATATCTGTTCCTAATTATGATATTGGTCTTCCAAAATCTGGGATCCTAATTTGGCATATCGATGAACAAATTATCAATAATGGTCTAAATAACTTTTCAATAAATAGTAACCCGTCAAAACTAGGTGTTGACTTGGAGGAAGCTGATGGAGCTCAAGATATTGGTTTTGAATCCTTTTTTGCATTTAATGATCCATCTTCAGGTTATTTTGGAGATGTATGGTTTAATGGGAATGTCGAATACAATAGAGCGAACCCATTAATGAAAGGATTTAAGCCACGGTTTGGACCAGATACCTATCCAAATACTAAAGCAAATAATCAATCAGAGACCTTTATAGTTATAGATAATATTAGTAAAGCAAAGAAAGTAATGAATTTTGATTTATATCAATCTTTAACAATAAAAAACTTTGAGGATACTTCTATAATTATTCATAATATTGCTGAAGTCTTCCAAAATGGAGATAATCAGATTTTATTCGATAATGATTCTTTGTGGGTTTCAGATATAGACTCCATTCAGAATAAAATATTAATACATATACCGAGCTCTAAAGACTATTTAACCTTATTTAAGCATAATTCTGATTATACTGAAATAAATATTTTTGAGCATCAAGATAACTACACACATCACTATAAATATGAATATAATATTTTAACAGAATCTATTCTTTTAAAAAATAATTTTAATTATTCAGATTACCTATATCCATATATTGACTATCATACGGATTCATTAATTTTTATATCTGAAAATGAATGGCAAACTTATTCTAATATGGTTTTGAGTTCGGACTTAGATTTTATTTTAAATGAAGATACTAAAAAGATAACAACAATTAAGAATAATATTGAAAATGAACTATCAATTTCTTCAATAGAATATATTGTTGGAACAGATATTGATTCAGATTTTCAACCAGAAATTTTATCCATTGATACAAGTGGAATCTTGTCTGTTCTAAATTCTAAAGGTTTATTGATGAGTGGTTTTCCCTTTGAATCAAAAGTTCAAGCTCCACTCTTGGTGAGGAATTTAATTGGTGATGAAAAACCTGAGATCGTTACTAAATCAAAAGATTCAACATTAATTTACATTATATCTTCAAAAGGTGAAATCTTATATAAAATTAATAGTTTTAGAAATGAAAAAATAATCTGCCTTGATTCTTTTGATAATCAAAGTTCTTTGGTAACAAATAATAGAATAATTCAATTTGATTTTGACTCAGTATCTGACAGTACCTTTTGGTCGTACATCCATGGGAATAATAAAAGGAATCGATATATTGAAACTAAGAATACGAATACGACAAATCAGTTTAAAATAATTCACTCATATGTTTATCCAAATCCAATCCGAAATGATTTAGGTACTATTCGAATTGAAACCAATAATTCTAATAGAATTGAGATCAAAATTTTTGACCTTGCTGGATACTTTATTAAGGATTTTTATAAGGAAGATCTATATGATCATGGTAATCAAATAAATGAGTTTGTTTGGGATGTCTCTAAAATTGAGTCTGGTGTATATTTTGCTAAGGTTAAAGTCACGGGATACTCTGAAACCAATGCTGATTATGTCGAAAAAATAATAAAAATCGCAGTATTGCATTAATGAAATCACTTTTTATCATCTGTATGCTTCAAACTTTAATTTTTTCAATTGAATATAACCATCCTGAATTCAATTGGTTCACAATTGAGACAGAGAACTTTAAAATTCATTATCATGAAGAAACAGAAAGAACAGCTTTTGAAGCTACTACAGTAGCAGAGACTATTTTTGATGAGGTAACAAATTTTTATGATTATAAACCAAAAGAAAAAACACATTTAATTTTAATAGATCCAGATGATTATTCTAATGGAGCTGCTTATTATTATGATAATAAAATAATAATTTGGGCATCACCATTAGATTTTGAATTGAGAGGAAGTCATAGGTGGCTTCAAAATGTAATTACTCATGAATTTGTTCATATTGTCTCATTACAAAAATCTATGAAAATGGGTACTCGTATACCAGGTTTATATTTTCAATATATGAATTATGAGGAAGAAAAACGTCCAGATGTTTTATATGGATATCCAAATAGAATCATTAGTTATCCTATTCCAGGGACATCCGTTCCCCCTTGGTTAGCAGAAGGAACAGCTCAATATATGTATGATAGCGCTGATTGGGATCATTGGGATTCCCACAGAGATATGATTTTAAGAGATAGAACTCTAAATAAAAACCTACTATCTTTTAATGAAATGAATACATTTGGAAAAAAGGGGATTGGAAATGAATCCACATACAATGCTGGTTTTGCTCTTTGTACATATATTGCTAACCAATATGGCTCTGAGAGCTTAAAAAACATTATGGTAGAACTCTCTTCTCCATTTCAATTTTCTATTGATAAGGCTATATATAACGTGGTCGGAAAATCAGGAGAAGAAGTCTTTAAAGATTTTAAATTATCTCTAGAAATGAAATATCAAAGATATAATACAGCGATTAGTGTTAATATTAAAGAAGGGAAGAAACTTGAAAGTGAAGGAACGTCTAACCTGTATCCAAAATGGAATCCTAAACAAAATGGTTACTCTTTTTTATCGAATAAACGAAATGACTTTTTTAGTCAAACAGATCTTTTTTATCATAATCTAGATGATAGTAGCGAAATAAAAATTCAAAATAGCATCCATTCAGCAACTTCTTGGCATTCTAATGGAGAAATTATATATTATTCTAAGAAGTCAAAATTTCCAAATAAATTTGGTTCGAAATATTATGATATTTATTCATACAATTTAGTATCAAAAGATGAAACACGTTTGACCCATGATGCAAGAGCATTTAATCCAGTTTTTGTTGAAAAAGATAGCTCAATTTATTATTTAGCAACTTTTGATGGAGGGCAAAACATTTATAAATTAAATTTAAAAACAAGTTCTTCAAACAAAATAACTCATTTTGATAATGGCTCAATTTTAAGTTTTTTAAATTATTCAAAAGATCGGAATTCATTATTTTATGATATAACCAATCACCATTATAGAGACATTGGTAAATATGATTTAATAAATAATATTAATGAAATTGTTTATGGGGAAACTACATATGATGAAAGAAATATAGGGTTTGGACCAGATGGAGAATCTATTCACTCAATAGATAAAAATGGTATATACAATCTCTATATAACCAGTAAGGATTCAAATAGAACTGGATATATTACAAATGTTAGAGGTGGTGCATTTATGCCAGATATTTCCTTAGATGGTCAAATCCTTTATTCACAATATAAAAATGGCAAGTATGTTATTTCTTATCTTAATGATTGTACAACTATTGAAGATGATTATGTAGGTTACTCTTCTAAATATCACAATAATAATTCAAATCACAAAACTCCAATTATTAAGCCTACTGAAATTAATCCTCAAAAATATACAGATCAATTTCCTGAAATGTTTATTATGCCAAAATTGATGATTGATTATAATACTCTTAAACCAGGTTTTTATTTCTCGTCAAGTGAAATTATAAATAGACTGTCATTATTTGGCGGCGGATCAATAAATAGGATAAGTGATTTGGATTTATACTTTATTTTAGACTTTAAAAGATTTTATCCCACTCTCTTTTTTGAAAGTTTTTACCTTACTAGAAATACCACTGATAACTCACTCTATCAAGGTGTATATTCTATTGAAGATGATATTAAGTTTAGGTT
>NZIX01000099.1:0-7141 GCA_002691785.1 Fidelibacterota bacterium
CATGACCTTTCAATTCTTCAGTGACTGAATTCATTCTCATGTCAGACTTCATAAAAGTTCCCTCAAAGTGCACAAATTTTATTTCAAATTTATCCTTAAGTATTTCCCACTTTAACGAAGTCTCATCTATTGGTAAATTAGATTCTGGTTTAAATTGTTTATACCACCTTTCAATATTTTCATCAGGACTGCCTCCTATTCCTGAAAATACCACTAGTTGACCATTGTCTTTCATGTAATCTAATTTATATTGGGCAACTCTCATTGAACTTGATGGAGTTTCCCTAACCCAAGATTCTACTTTTCTGGCCTGCAAGGTACCAATCTTTTCATAACCTGACTTTAGCGTGATTCTATCTTCACCTCTGTTTAAAACTTTAATACTTTTATCTGAGTGAAAATTTTTATCTTTTTTAGACTCCTCTGAATAAATATATAGACTTAATATTGAAGAAATAATCAAGGTTATTAATAAAATTAGAAATTTTACGTTTATCATTGATCCATAGCCATTCTTGCTTGTTCATCTGCATGATAAGAGCTTCTAACTAATGAGCCAGACTCTACTACTTTAAATCCCATCCTTAAACCTATTTTTTTTAACTCTAAAAACTCTTTTTCTTCAACATATCTATCTACTAGAAGATGGTCCTTGCTTGGTTGCAAGTATTGTCCTATTGTGAAAATATTTACTCCAATTTTTACTATCTCTTGCATAGTTTTAATAACTTCTTCAAATGTTTCTCCCAATCCGAGCATCATACCTGTTTTTGTTCTAAGTCCACTTTCTACTGAAAACTTTAAAACATCTAAACTACGTTGCCAAACAGCTTGAGACCTTACTTTTTTACTTATTCTCTCAACACATTCAATGTTATGACTAAAGATCTCTGGTTTAGCTTCAAATACTTTTCTTAAAGATGGTTTATGCCCTTTAAAATCAGGAGTAAGAACCTCCACTGTGCAATTGGGGACATGTTTATGAATTTGATTTATTGTATCAGCCCATATACTTGATCCAAAATCATTTTTGAGGTCATCACGATCAACAGATGTTATTACAACATGATTTAGATTCATTTTTTTTACTGCCATTGCGGTGCGAAAAGGTTCCATTTGATCATTCCAAGTAGGTTTTCCTGTTTTTACAGCACAGAAACCACAGGCTCTTGTACAAATATCTCCTAAAATCATTATTGTTGCAGTACCTCTATCCCAACACTCAAAAATATTTGGACAACGTGCTTCTTCGCATACAGTATGTAATTTATTGCTTTTTACAACTTTGTTTACATCCTTGTATCCTTGATTAATGCGAAGACGAATTTTAGGCTTTAATAACTGCTGCATGATATTTATATATTTTCTTTTTGAAATAAAAAAATCATATACTTTCTATATTTTCTAAACTCATTACTATTAATAAGTTTTAATTGTTCTTTTTTTTTGTTGAATTTTGAACTAGCAAGTTTTTTAAAAATCATTGAAATTTTTGGAAAATTTTTGTTTAGCGAATAGATCCCATATTCCAATGAAGGATTTATAAAACGTTCAAAAAAATATTTCGCATAATCAAGAGTTGGCATTGTGTTTTCTGTTTGATCATATTCTTTGATTAATTTAAAACCATACTCTTTTGCACTAGATAGGTATTTATTTAAATCATGTGATGATTTAAGATGTGGATTCTTTGTTTCATCTCTAAAATAGACAAAGTAATCTGATACTAATAAATATCCACCATGATTTAATATCTCTTTAGCTTTTTTAAACCCTTTTTCAATTTTGATATAACAAGCACTTTCACTTTCTAAGATAAGATCATATTTATTTTGAGATATATAATCTTCGAATTTTGTGTGATGGAAAATAATTTTTCCATTGAATTTTTTATTTAAAATTGACTTCTGATAATCATCAGGAGAAAGAGCTTCAACATTATAACCTTTATTAATTAAAAATTTAGTATTGCCTCCAATACCACATCCTACATCTAAAATTGTTTTTACGTTATTTGGAATATAAGATGATAAATTTTCGATATATTTATTTTGAGCAGTTTTAATTTCATTTAAAGTGACTTTATTATAGTCAATTAATTCCGGGTTATTCCAATAACCATAATGTAAAAATTCAGATCTTATAGTCTCTGAATAAAGTTTCAAAACATTATCAATAGCCATTACAATAAACCTTTTAAATCCATACTTTCTATATTTTTTTGAAAAGAATTAAGAAATAGTGAGCCTCCAGAACCATCAATTAATCGATGATCAAACCCTAAGGTCGTGACCATAATACTCCTAATAGCTATACTATCATTACCTCCTGACTCTACAACAATTGTCCTTTTCTTTATAGCTCCAATGCCTAATATTCCAACATTCGGTTGATTTATTATAGGAGTCCCCATAGATATTCCAAACACTCCAAAGTTTGTAATGCTAAATGTTGAGCCTGCTAATTCATCGGCTGATATAGAATTTTCTCTTGTCCGTTTTGCAATACTACTTACCGACCTACAAATGCCTAAAAAACTTTTCTCTTCACAGTTCTGAATCGAGGGAACCATAAGACCTTCATCAGTAGAAACGGCCATTCCTATATTAATGTTTTTATGATAATGAATAGTATCTTTAGATAAAGATGTATTCATTTGAGGATATTCTTCTAAAGCTTTTATTGTAGCTTGCACTATAAATGGGGTATAGGTAAGACTGAATCCTTCTTTATCATGAAATTCTTTATCTTTTAATTTTATATAATCTACAATATGAGTCATATCTATTTCTGTCATTAAGTAAACATGCGCTGAAGTTTCAATACTCTTTTTCATGTGCTTCGAGATTAGCTTTCTCATATGGCTCATTTCTTTAACTTGACCAGAATTTGATATCACTTCATTTTGAGAGACAGTATTCGTTATTTTATTTCCATCTATTTCAGGGCTGCTCACTTTATCTATCTTAACTATTGGCTGTTTAATACTTTTGAAATCAGGTTGTTTTTTATCTAAATATAAAAGTATATCTTTTTTTGTTACTCTTCCTCCTCTACCCGAACTGGGTACGTTTTTTAACTCTTCAATTGAAATATTTTTTTCAGCCACAATTTTCATAACAACGGGTGAATAAAATTTATTTGAAGGTTTATCAGACTTCTTTTTGTTATGAGTTATATATTCATTTTTTTCTTCATCGGCATCATTTTTTATTGAAGTTAATTCTTTTTTATTAGTTATTATGACTTCACTTTTTTGATCTGTATTAATTTTAGCTATTACCGTACCAACTTCTACAACATCATTTGGTTTGAATAGAATATCTGTTACAATCCCAGAACTGGAAGAAGGTATTTCTGAGTCAACTTTATCTGTGCCTATTTCTAAAAGGATTTCATCTAACTCTACAGAATCTCCAATTTTTTTCCTCCATTCTAATATCGTTCCTTCATTAATTGATTCACCCATCTTAGGCATAACAATATCAACAATCATCTAATACTCCAATAATTCCATAACTTTTGTAGAAATATCATAAGTTTGCGGCAAGACTTCATCTTCTAAAATTTTATTAAATGGTATCGGGGAATCTTTTGAACCTACTCGCCTTATTGGACCATCTAAAAACTCAAAACATTCTTCGGAAATTAATGCAGATATCTCCGCTCCAGGACCGTTAGTGATGTTGTCTTCATGGACAACTAATGCCTTACCCGTTTTTTTAATAGAAGTTTTAATTAAGTCTAAGTCTAAAGGATTCAACGTTCTTAAATCTATTAATTCAACTTGTCCATCTATAAGATTTAATGATTTAATTGCTTCAATACATTTCTGGACCATTGCACCCCAAGTTATTATTGATAATCCATCACCGGAAGATATAACTTTTGCTTTACCAAAGGGTAAAACATAATCTCTGCTTGGTTCTGCTGTTGAAGCATATCCTTGTCTGTAAAGACCTTTATGCTCCATGAAAATAACAGGATCCTTCATTCTACATGCCATTTTTAAGAGCCCCTTTGCATCTGCAGCATTTGATGGATAAGCAATATATATTCCAGGCATGTGAAGAAAAAAACCATCTATAGANTGGCTATGATANATTCCACCATTAATATATCCNCCAACTGGCGCTCTAATTACTAATGGACAATTCCAAATATTATTTGATCGATACCTCATTGTAACAACTTCATTTCTGATNTGCATCATTGCCGTCCATATNTAATCTGCAAATTGTATTTCAACAACTGGTTTATAACCCGTAACTGCTAATCCAATAGCTGTCCCAATGATAGATGATTCTGCTAACGGTGCATTAAAAACTCTTTCATTTCCAAAAGTACTTGATAGGCCTTTGGTTGCAGTAAAAACTCCTCCTTTGGGGTCAGCAATGTCTTGTCCATAAATAACCATTTTATCATTTAAGCTCATTTCCTCTTCTAGAGCATGATTAATAGCATCNACTAAAACTATTTTATTTGATGATATTAAATTTAAACTAGGCTCAATCGATGACAAATTATTACTATAAACATGCATATTTGCCTCTAGGGGTTCTGGATTATTTTGACTTAGAGCCCAATTAATATCATCATCAATTAATTGTCTTATTTCATTATCGATTTTTTCAAATTCTTTAATGCTGATAATTTTATTTTTAATACATTGGCCTTGAAGAATAAGAATAGGATCTCTTTTTTTATCTTCAATTAATTCTTGCTCTGTTCTATATTTCCTTTGATCATCTGAACTTGAATGAGGAAGTAGCCTGACTACATTTGAGACAATTAGTGAAGGACCTTTACCTTTACGAGCTCTTTCAGTTGCTTCTTTAAATGCTAAGTTTGTTTCAAAAAAATCTACTCCGTTAACATCATATCTTCCTAGATTACGATAGCCTGCTGACATTGCATAAACCGAGTCAGCATTCTGAATAGATTTATGAGTTGAAATTGCATATTCATTATCTTGTATATGAAAAATAACTGGAGCTTTTGAATTACTTGCCCAATTAAGTGCTTCATGAAAATCACCCTGACTAGTAGTCCCTTCGCCAGCTGAGACATACACTAATTCATTATTTTTTTCTAATTTCCTTGATAATGCACAACCTACAGCTTGCAAAAACTGTGTTCCTGTTGCACTTGACTGACTGACAATTCTTAATTTTTTGTGACTATAATGATGAGGCATTTGTCTACCATTATTTGCGTTATCCGCCTTAGACAGGAAACTAAGAAGTTGCTCTCTTATAGTCATTCCCAAGCCCAAGCATAATGCCGCATCTCTATAATAAGGAAAAAACCAGTCTTTGCCTGCCCTCATTTCAAAAGAGGCCGCTAGCTGTGCTGCTTCATGACCTGACGCCCCCATATGAAAAAAACTTTTACCTTGTTTTAAGAGGTTTAACATCTTTTCATCTAACCGCCTAGAAACGGCCATAATATTATAAACTTCAAGAATTTGTTTTTTTGTAAATCCTTTTAATCTCATAATTACAAAATATCTTTTTTAAAATTATTATTAAATTTTTCAATAATTACCATTTTAATCTGATTCATATCAATTAACCTTCCCAAAATTTCAGATATTGATGTTACACCACGATCAAATATTCCACATGGAATAATACTATCATAATAATCTAGATTTGTATTCACATTAATCGAAAATCCATGCATAGTAACCCATCTGCTAATTTTAACACCTTGAGCTGCAATTTTTTCATCACCCACCCATACACCTGTTAAGCCTTTACTCCTTGTTGCTTTAATATCGTACTCGGAAAGCAGATCGATTGTAACTTGCTCTAATTTTCTCATGTACCAACTCACACTCTTTTTATAATTTGTTAAATCTAGAATGGGATAAACAACTAACTGCCCTGGCCCATGGTATGTAATATCTCCCCCTCGCTCAATATCGAAAACATCTATTGAATCATCTTTATTTTGAAGAAGATGATCTTTATTAGCATTTTTACCTAAAGTATAAACTGACTCATGTTCTACAAAAATTAAAGTGTCATTAATTTTTGAATTAATTCGATCTTTATGCATTTTTTTTTGTAGATCCCAAACTTCTCTGTAGGGACTATGACCTAAATCTAAAATTTTAATTTCATCTTGGTTATAAAAGTTTATCATTGATGAATTCCAATATCATAAGCATCTAGAGCAGCTTCCATTATAGCTTCTGAAAATGTTGGATGAGCAAAAACTCCAAAAGCCAAATCTTCCCAGGTTGACTCTAATGCTTTCGCCATACTTAATTGTCCAATAAGTTCTGTTGCCTCAGAACAAATGATGTGTGCTCCTAATAACTCTCCATATTTCTCATCAAATATTAACTTAATAAACCCATCATTATGACCAACCGCCATTGCTTTNCCATTTGACNTGAANGAATATTTNCCGACCTTAATCTTAAACCCNTTANTCAATGCTATTNTCTCTGTGAGTCCTATAGATCCAACTTGAGGCTGTGTATAGGTACAACCTGGGATATTATTATAATCAATGGTCTCTGCATTATCTTCAAAAGCATGTTCAACAGATACAACTCCTTGCGCGGATGCTACATGCGCAAGCCACGGAGGACCACTTACATCGCCTATAGCATAGATATTAGGTACATTTGTTTGATTATAATTATTTACTTTAATTGATCCATCCTCTGAAATTATTCCCACATTATCAATACCNCTATTTTCAATATTACCCGTAACNCCTATTGCTAAAAGCGCATAGTCTGCTTCTAAAATATGGATCTTATCTTTTTCGGATATATGGACTTTAACTTTAGTCTTTAAACTTTCTGCTTTTANTACATTAGANTTTTTATAAACANAGATACCTGATTTTTTGAANNCTCTTTCTAATTCTTTAGATACCTCTAAATCTTCNACNGGTAAAATATCTGTTTTAGCTTCAATAAGATGTACNTCTGAACCAAATTCATTAAAATAATATGAAAATTCACACCCAATTGCACCAGAACCAATTATAATTATTTTTTTTGGTATTGAATCCAATACCATAGCTTCTTTAGAGCTAATAATTCGCTTATAATCAAACTCTAATCCCGGAAATGATTTTGGCCTAGCGCCCATTGCTAAAATAATATAATCAGCCTCTA
>NZIX01000099.1:7147-10976 GCA_002691785.1 Fidelibacterota bacterium
TAGATTNNTNTTGAGANTCTACAANAATTTNNTTNTCANTTTTTAAGATACCTTNGCCNTNNATATGAANAATTTTATTTTTNTTTATTANATATTCNATACCNTTACTTANCCTATCTGAAACGTTNCTACTACGTTTAATATTTTTTTTAAAATCAACAGAGATAATCTTTTNTACTTATNCCATANTTTTCAGAATTNTTTACATAGNTATATACTTCAGCATTTTTTATNAGNGCTTTNGTTGGTATACAACCCCAATTTANNCATACACCTCCTAANTTATCTTTATCTATTAAGCAAACATTTTTACCTTTNTGNGCTGCTTTNATAGCNGCTAAATAACCACCGGGNCCTCCNCCTATGATTGCTAAATCAAATCTCAAAATCAGATTGCATTTCTGCTTATTATATCTAANAATTCAGATCNTGTTTCTGCTGATTTTTTAAATTGTCCTGACATTGCACTTGTTGAAGCAAAACTATTTTGTTTTTCAACNCCNCGCATCTGCATACACATATGTCGTCCTTCCATNACTACAGCNACTCCGCTAGGAATNAAAACTTCTTGTAAAGTATCTGCAATTTGATGNGTTAAGCGTTCTTGNACCTGAAGTCTNCTTGANAACATATCAATTATNCTNGGTATTTTTGATAATCCAATNACCCTTCCATTTGGAATATATCCAACATGTGCTTTNCCAAAAAAAGGTAATANGTGATGTTCACATAANGAAAAGAACTCAANATTTTGNACAATAACCATATCTTTGGCTTTTTCNTTAAATATTGCATCATTGATAACTTTNTTTAAATCTTCATTATAACCNTTTGANATGAACTCCCAAGCTTTTGCAACNCTCGAAGGTGTTTTTATTAAACCTTCTCTNTTNGGNTCNTCACCTAATTCTAANAGTAATGAATTTGTTATTTCTTCTACTTTTTTATAATTGAACACTNTNCTNNCCTCNTTTAATATATTGTCATTTANGANTCTATTTTNAAATATTTACGTANATANTGGACACCTATATAAAANGGACCNGTATCCAATAAAGCAACCGCNACCTTAAATATATATCCCGTAAGAATAAAAAGAATTAATTGCTGATTAACAGATTGGCCTGAGTTAATAGGCAGAGCATTTGCATAAAAATGAGTGATTAATATTACAGCAGTTGAATCTACTAATTGACTCAACAAGGTAGATCCATTATTTCTAAGCCATAGATGTTTTCCCTTTGTGAGACTCTTTAGAAAGTGGAAAATATGTACATCTGAAAACTGAGCAGCTAAGTATGCTACCATTGAAGCTAAAACTGACCCGAAGGTCAAAGATCTTATATGAAAAAATTCTGGTGAATCAGTTCCTGGTAAAATACCTCCAATCCATAAAATAAAAACAACCCATAAATTTAAAATTACTCCTACCCAGACTACAAAACTCGCTCGACTTTGACCAAATAATTCACTNATAAGATCAGTACATAAAAAAGTTATAGGGTATGGCAAAACACCTACAGCAACTGCAAAGCTAATTTCTCCCCACTCTCCCCATGTCAATCCAGAAGTTGAATCCCATGAAGCAATNATTAANAACCTACTTATTCCAAGAATATTTAACATTGCTANTGAGCCTAAAAATAACCCTGAAAGAACTAAAAAAACTCTNTCACGTCTCTTTTCTATNANAGGATCTTTAGTNTATANNGATGGTTCAATCATGGCCCGTAATAATCAGTATGAATAGAATGTGTTTCTACTAATCTTAATTTATATAATGAACCTTCTTCAACATCTGAGGATAGTTGATTCCAGATCCAAATTAAAATTTCTTCAGACGAAGGCTGTCTATTTTTAAACCATTCAACTTTTAATTCTATTTGGGAATGATCTAAAACGTTTACAACCTTCTCTTTAACGATTTTATTCAATTTTTGAAGATCTGTAAGCCAACCTGTTTCTGGATTAATAGGTCCTTGAACTGAAACTTCTAAAATATAATTATGACCATGAGTATCATAATCTTTGCCAAAAACCTGATAATTTTTCTCATCACTCCAATACGAATTACCATATTTATGCGACGAGGAAAAATGATATTTTTTTGTAATTATTGGGTNACCCATTNTATAATAATTAAACCTTTANNTTATNNNTAAATTAATTCANAATTAAAANCAGAACAAAAAGATCAGAAGATCATTTATTTGAACATTAACAAATTAATNATTTCATAAAAAGAATTATTTTATTAATTCACGAATCAAACTAGATATGTTTTTAACTAAACTNGATTTTGAAATTAACACATCNCANCCTGCAAATCGAATTTTAGATTGTTCTTTATTTGTGATTTTAGTTTTAGTCCCAATTACTGATATTTTTAGTCTTTTAAGTTCTGCAACTAGCCCTATTGAAGAAAACACTCCNTCGTCCATNTCAACAATTGCCAATCNAATAGACTCAGGAAATAAATTTGGGTCNGANTTCTCATCGCTAAATTGAACATTTTTTTCTTGATCAATACAAGCAGCNGAAACTTTTGATCCTAATTCAAAGTCTTTTATAAATAGTAAAATTTCTGTCATTATTACTCCAATTTAGGAACTAAGTCCCATTGAAAATTATTTGGATTTTTTAGTTTTTTGTACTCTAATTCAACATTTTCTATTTCATTTAATAAAATACTTATATCAATTCCCCTATGTATCCCTGAAAATTGAATAAATTTTTCTTTTGATTTTTTTAATAAGTTATTTGCCCCAATCATGTTACCATTACCTAAGTGAACAAAGCTTACTGATAATTGAATTAAACCTTGAATAAACTTTTTATCTTTTAAATAGTAATCAGACCATAGTTCTTCCCAAACCTCATGAGATTCATAATAATCCATCAATTTANATCGGANGCCTTAATCCCTCTTGAAAAAGTTCTTTTTTTTTCTTTTCATCATTCATTTTAGTGACTAAAACGTGTTCTAAGAGTTAATATCTGACTAGGGGACAATTTATTTAACATAGCTCGAAAAGACTCTATTAAAATTAATGAATTTTTTATTTGAAGTTCTTCTTTGTTCGTACATTTAACCAAGTCTTCGGCATATTCAATAAATCTATTTTTACTTTCTTTAAATACCCAATTCAAAGGCTTTAGTTTTATATCATTAAAACTACTATGAACCTCATGAGAACACCAGTGACTAATTTCTCTTTGATAGCCTTCTATTCTTACATAGTCACACTCCCAAAGCCTTTCCATGGCGCTGAATAAAACTATATCACCATTTAATAATATTTTATTTTTTATATCTTTTGGCCTTAATTTGGTTTTACTGTGAGGCTCTGGTAGTTTATTCCCGATTAAGTATGACATCAGACACCTTGTAAATGCCCAGTTATCATCTTTCATTTCTTGAAAATTATATGCCCGCATTAAATGGAATATAAAAAGGCCATTTTTTTTAATATTTTGGAGAGCTATTTCAGCCAAAGCATCAAAGGTTCCACGTGAATTATCTGAAGATAAAAAAAAGATAGCTGTAGTTTTTTGTGCTTTTGCCCATGCGCTATCTTGATATGCATCTTCTAAATCTCCAATAAAAGCAGTTTTACCAATCCCATCTTTTATTGTACTTTTTAAAACTTTCTTATCATTGGATCTTAAATCAAATTGCAAGAGATAATTAACGCAAAAGATCAAAAGAGTTTTAGAGGGTTTTTCTCTATTATCACCAATTATATTTTTGACTATATTAATAATGATTACAGGGTGTATTTTTTCTTTATTATGAACTTTTATTGATACACTTAAAAAAATCAAGTCA
>NZIX01000100.1 GCA_002691785.1 Fidelibacterota bacterium
TAAAGATACTCCTTTTTTAAATTTAGAGGGGGCCACAATTATTTCTCAGAGGTTTAATGATAATGTATTCACAGGTATAGATTATTTTAATAAGCTCAGAGGTCAAGAAATCCAAGTAAAGCCTAAAGGAGGTAAAATAGTTAAAGGCACTCTGCTTGAAATTAGTTCAGGTTCTGTCACATTATCTCACCAATCAGGTATTATAAATTTTAATAGAGCTGAATTAGAATTTCTTGGCAGTAAAAATAAAGATATGGATTTGCCAACTTTTAACCCTTTTTTATCTTGGGATCTAAATTCTAAGGAGGAAAAAGTTATTAAGGGAGAATTGGTATATAAAACTAATAACTTTTCTTGGACAACTGTTTATAGATTGAAAATGTTAAATGAAGAAAAAGGCGAGCTTGTTGCTGAAGCAGTAATTTCAAATAATTCAGATATGAATTTCGAGCAAACAACTCTTCAATTAGTGGAAGGCAACTTAAATAAAATAGATGGTTTTCGACCTCGTGCTGAAAAAATGTCAAGGCCTAGTATTGCTTCAGTTAATAATTTTTCACCAAGGATGAACATAGATGAGTTAGGTGATTATCATATATATGCATTGAATGACAATCATGATTTAGAGTCAAAAGAAAATATTACGATAAGGATGTATGGCCCTTTAGATGTTAAATACATGAAAACTTATGTTTTTGAGAATAGTGAACGACGTCAAAAAGAAGAGCCTCTTGAAGTTCAATTAACTTTAAGCAATATGGAAAAAAATGGGTTAGGAATTTCTCTACCTGGAGGTAAAGTTGAGATTTATTCATATACTCAAAAAACAGGTTTAGAATATATTGGAGCTGATAACATGGGGCAGGTCCCAAAAGGTCAATCTACTAAGTTAACCTCAGGTAGAGCATTTGACGTTATCGGCAATCGTAAAGTGTTAAATTATGACAGACAGAGAAAAAGTGAAGAGGCTGTTATTGAAATCGGTATTACGAACAATCGAACAGAAAGTGTTGATATTCTCTTGATAGAGCATATTAATGGTGATTGGATTATTAAAGATGAGTCTCTGAACTATAAAAAAGAAGATGCTTCTACTATCCATTTTCCACTTACTTTAAATTCTGGGGAAGTTAAAAATGTTTACTATACATATCGGAAAGAGTGGAAGTAGCTTTTTAAAGGTTTAATATATTGAAGTTCAGTGATCCAATAACACTATTAAAAAATATTGGTTCAAAAAGAGTTGAAGTATTCAATAATCATGGTATCTATACGCTATATGACTTACTTTATTATTTTCCCAGAAGACACTTAGATCGAACTTCTGTAAAGAAGATAAAAGATTTAATTAAAGGAGAATCATGTACGATTATTGCTACGGTTCAAACTTTTGGGGTAAAACCAATTCGCAAAGGCAAAATGTATCAGGTGATGGTAAATGATAAGAGCGGAATATTAACATTAAACTGGTTTAACAGTATAAGAATTATAAAAAATTTATTTAAAGTTGGTGATAAATTAGCGATTCATGGAAAAATAGACTGGTTTCATGGTTTTTCAATTACTCACCCAGAATTTGATAAACTAGAGAAAAATGATGATCCAATAAGTACGGGAGAAGTTATTCCATTATATCCTCTAACCAATGAATTTAAATCAGTTGGAATAGATCAGAGAATTTTTCGAAAAATAATAAAAGAAGCATTAAGCTATAAATTAAATATCCCAGAAATTTATTCAAGCGAAGTATTAAAAAACAATGCTCTATTTTCTTTGAGTGAAGCACTACAAAATATCCATTATTCAAGTAGTAATAAAAAATTAAATAAAGCAATAAAAAGACTCAAGTTTGACGAACACTTTTTTCTTCAGCTTTTTATGGCAATTAGGAAAAAAAGTATAAAATCACTGGGCACAAAATCACTCAATGATATAGGGCCATACTTTCGAACAATATCAGAGTCTTTAAATTTTGAATTAACAGGTGCTCAAAAAAAAGTTATCCAGGAGATTCATACTGATATTAAAAATAATGTTCCCATGAATAGATTACTTCAAGGTGACGTTGGATCTGGAAAGACTATCGTTTCAATATTGGTTTCTGCTTTGGCCTTAGGTAACAATACTCAGGTGGCAATTATGGCCCCAACTGAAATTTTGGCAAGACAGCATTTTAGTTCATTTAAAACTGAATTTGATAAAGTAAAAATTTCTTGTGCATTATTAGTTGGAAATATGAAAAAAAAAGAGAGATTTTCAATATTAAATGGATTAGTGTTGGGTAAAGTAGGTGTTCTGGTTGGAACTCATGCACTCATTCAAGAAGATGTAATATTTAAATCTCTCAATCTTGTGATCATTGATGAACAACATAGATTTGGAGTTAATCAAAGAGCACAATTATTAAATAAAGGCGAAAACCCGCATTTTCTTGCAATGACAGCGACCCCAATCCCTAGAACATTATCAATTACCTATAATGGCGATATGGAACTATCAATAATTGATGAATTACCTAAAAACAGAATACCTGTAATTACAAAAGTAGTTAAGCCACAGCGCCTTATTAAAGTGTTTAATTTTATAAAAGACCAGATTAAACAAAATCATCAATGTATGGTTATATATCCACTAGTTGAAGAATCTGAAAAATCAGATTTAGCGGCAGCAGTTCAAGCATATGAAAACTTTAAAACAAAAATATTTAAAAAAGTTTCAATTGGACTTATTCATGGTAAAATGAAAACAGAAGAGAAAGATCTAATTATGAATTCATTTTCTAAAAATGAAATTAATTTATTGATTTCTACTACGGTAATTGAAGTCGGTGTTGATATACCGAATGCTACAGTTATGCTCATAGAACATGCAGAGAGATTCGGTTTGACACAACTTCATCAGTTAAGAGGTCGTGTAGGAAGAGGAGCGGAGAAAAGTTATTGCATTCTTGTAAAAAGAAAAGCAACAAGTAATTCTAATAAACGTTTAGATATTATGGAAGAAACTAATGATGGTTTTCTTATCTCGGATGAGGATTTAAAACTTCGAGGGCCGGGAGAGTTTTTTGGAATTAAACAATCAGGGTTTTTCAAGTTTAAAATTGCAGATTTGGTAAGGGATGGGCCTATAATAAGGACAGCTAGAAAGGCCGCTTTTGACATTGTTGAAAAAGACAAAAATTTAAAAAGAAAGTCAAATAAATTAATTAGAAATAAATTTTTAAATGAATACTCTCAATACTTAGATGCTATCAGTTTTTCATAATGATTACTTATGTTGACTAAGCGATAGTCGGATTATATTTAGCCTCTTTATTTTATGAAAAAATTAACTCTCAGGTTCAATAGTGTCTAAAAAGAACAAGGATGATGTCAAACTATTTATGTATTTAGTAAATACATTTCAGTCAAGTGCTCAGATAGCAATGGGTGAAATGAAAAACCCTGTTACCGATAAGATTGAAACAAATATGGATCAAGCAATGTATTATATAGAACTATTGGAAATGGTCCAATTAAAGACAGAGGGTAACTTATCAGAATATGAAGATCANATGCTGATTAATGTGATCAGTGAATTAAAAATGAGTTTTTTATTAAAAAAAACTTAAACAAGATAGGATTAGTTTAAGTNGAATGAANATTACCTAGGTACAANTTATACAANTAGAGGTGTTTTGTGATTAGTCGTNAATATATTTACTTGAATCGTNTANTAGCATTTTTAGTATTTTTAATATCGTTTATTATTTATTACGATACAATGGCACCAACTGTNTCTTATTGGGATTGTGGTGAATTCATTGCAGTAGCNCATACATTAGGTGTTCCTCATCCTCCTGGAAGTCCATTTTTTCTTTTGATAGGTAGAATTATATCTATGATTCCATTTGCAAAAGATATTGCATTCCGCGTTAACCTTTTATCTCCCCTTTCAAGCGCTTTAGCGGTGATGTTTCTTTATTTAATNGTTGTTCAGCTTGTTGCAAATTGGAGAGGAAAAATTAAAGAGTATCAAGATGTATTAATTGCCTTTGGCGGGGGGATAATTGGTTCTTTAACATTTGCTTTTACCGATAGTCATTGGTTTAATGCTGTAGAAGCTGANGTCTATGCCCTNAGTACCTTTTTTACGGCAATAGTTGTNTGGCTGATTTTAAAATGGAANGAGCAAGCTGATAAATATGGNAATGAAAGATACATTTTAATAATCGCTTATATGATTGGCTTAGCAACAGGCCTTCACCTATTAAATTTACTTGCATTACCTTTTGTTGCNTTAATTATATATTTTCGAAAGTATAGCTTTGAATGGAAAACATTTGGTTATACAGTTGCGATAACCGGGTTTGTTTTCTTTTTAATTCATAATGTGATAATTAAAGGAATGCCAAAAATTGCAGATGCTATAGGAATAGAAGGAACTGCGATTTTAATTATTTTGGTTTTTATATCTATGGCTTGGGCCGTAAAAAATCAAAGAANATTACTTTCAATATCNCTAACATCAATGGTTCTAGTATTAATTGGTTACAGNACNTATGCATTAATTTTTATAAGATCTAATCAAAATCCAGGTATTGATGAAAATGATCCTGAAACCGTTGAAGCATTTATATCTTATTTAGAAAGAGAACAATATGGTGATGTTGGCGTTCTACCAAGGCGTTTTAAAGGTATATCTCCTATTCATGAAGTTGTAGGATATCCAGAAGGTAAGAATCGTGAGTTTTCATCATCTCAAGAAACTAAATATAAGAAACATGAATCAGGCAAGCAGTGGAGTTATTTTTGGGACTATCAAATTCGTAAAATGTATAATCGCTATTTTNTATGGCAATTTGCAGGAAGAGGACCCTCAAAGACAGCTCATTTAACAATGGGNGCTAATAGCAGAGAAGATGGGGTTAATTTAACACAGTTTGGATTGCCATTAGCTTTTTTACTAGGTGTTNTGGGGATGCTATATCATGCNTATAGAGATGAGAAAATGGCTTTTTCTGTNCTGTCTTTATTTATGATGACGGGCTATGCAATTATTTTATACGTTAATCAGGATGATCCACAGCCTCGAGAGCGAGATTATTCTTATGTTGGAAGTTTTTTTGCTTTTGCAATTTGGGTAGGAATTGGAACTGCTGCATTGAGTGAAAAAATCATTGAAAAAGTTAANAACATTGAGCTTGCTAAAAGATTTGTTGTTATTGCGATAATACTCCAAATNATTTTTGTACCNTTTGTTATGGCAAGNGCAAANTATCACTCCCATGATAGGTCTGGCAATTTTGTAGCTTGGGATTNTAGTTATAATTTATTGCAATCTTGTGGTCCAAATGGGGTTATTTTTACGAATGGAGATAATGATACATTTCCTCTCTGGTACCTTCAAGAAGTTGAAAAATTAAGAACAGATGTCGCAGTAGTTAACCTCAGTTTATTAAATACTCCATGGTATATAAAACAGTGGAGAGATAAAAGAAGTGAGAGCACTCAATTTATTAAACTAACTGACTTTCAAATTGATGAATTAACTTCAAAATTGACNCGTTGGGAAAAGCAAAAAGTACANGTACCGGTTTTTGATGACCCGGAGAATNAGGATGGATATATTGAATGGGAAATGAAGCCTACATATGGAGGGCAAGCATTGCGAGTTCAGGATATGATGATAATGAGAATTATAAATGATGCAGGATGGCGTATACCTATATACTTTGCTGTAACTGTTTCACAGCAAAATAGAATTGGTTTAGATAGATATTTAGATATGCAGGGTTTAACTTTTCAGTTGAAAAGTCATAAAACAGACCCAATTGATGCAGATAAAATGTATGAAAANTTGATGACAGATGTTGGTGGNGATGAATGGTCCACAAACTTTGATCATNACATATTTTATAACTCTGAAAAACTTGACTATCTTAACTGGTCNAAAAATTATCAGGCTGGATATATGTTTAGGAATTTAGGAAATGAAAATGTTTTTTTTTAATAAACAAACTAAGCGGCTCCTTCAAAACTATCGTAGTGCCTATATGCAATTAGCTGTGACCTATTACATGGAATATCAAAGNTTAGATAGNAAGAAAAAAAATAGAGATGAAGATTTAATGANCTCTCTTAAAACTAAAACAGTAGATGTCCTTGATAAAATGGAGNAAAACATTCCAGGGAATACAATTCCAATTCAATCTGAAGATTTACATTATCAAGTTGCAAGGATATATGGAGATCTTAATGAAAAAGAATCAATGAGAGAGATCATGGAAAAATTAATTAATCGAAAATCNGGTAAGCCGATCAATAAAGTTGAGTATGCAAACACATTCTACCAAGAGTTAGACGATGTTGATAGAGCCATCAATATATTAGAAAAGATGAGAAGAGATTTTTTAGAAATGGAAAGTGTTTTAGGTGTTAAAGGATTTGGTAAAAAATCAATAACAAGGGGTAAATGGAACCAGTGGCAAAAAGCATATCCTGAATTAGTAAATTCACTTGTTTATATTTATAGAAAAACCAACAAATTGTCTGATGCTGAAATTATTCTATCCGACTGGGTTTCAAGGAACCCAAATGATACAAATGCAAAAGATATATTGACTCAAATAAGATCAGGTAATAATTAAAATNATCATTTAGAGGTGAATTTATTTTAAAACCAAAAGTATCTATAATTATTCCACATTGGAATGGTGTGGAAGTACTTTCTGAGTGTATTGCCTCCATAAATAATAGTTTATATAAATTATTTGAAATCATAGTTGTAGATAATAAATCAACTGATGGTAGTCAAGAATGGGTTAAACAAAATCACCCCAATATTATTTTATTAGAAAATGAAAAAAATTATGGATATGCAGGTGGATGTAATAGAGGGGTTTCTATTGCAAAAGGCGATTATGTGGTGTTTTTGAATAATGACACTATACAAGATTCTAATTGGTTAGAACCTTTAATTAATATTTTTGAAAAAGATATTAAGATTGCTGCTGTTCAGCCAAAAATACTAAATTATTACAATAAAAACACTTTTGACTATGCGGGAGCATGTGGTGGGGAAATGGATATTTTTTGTTACCCTTTTGCAAGAGGAAGAATATTTTTANAACAAGAAATGGATATCGGACAGTATGAGGATTCTGCGGAGTGTTTTTGGGCATCAGGTGCAGCATTTATGATAAGGAAAGAAGTCTTTTTATCAGCTGGAAAGTTTGAATCAATCTTTTTTTCGCATATGGAAGAAATTGANCTTTGTTGGCGTTTACAAGCTATGGGATATAAAGTATTTGTAGAACCAAATTCAATAATTTATCATAAAAATGCAATCTCATTACCGATGGGTTCACAAAAAAAATACTACTTAAATCATAGAAATTCGTTAATTATGTTGTTTTCTAATTATTCATTGCCATTATCATTTTATATTGGAATTTTAAGAGTTATTCTTGATTTTATNGCACTATTTNATTCAATAATTAGACTAAACTTTAAACAAGCCTCAGGAATNTTTTTAGCTNTATTATGGNTTATTAGTCACCCAATACCAATTTTTAAAAAACGTTATAGGTTTAAAAAGTTAAAAGTTAATTCAGANAAAANAATTATGANTAGAATGTTTAAAAAGAGTATTGTCTTGGAGCANTTNTTATTTAAAAAAAATAATTATTCTGATTTATCTTCTAAAGCTGANTGATAGATTTCTCTTCTATCTGGATCTAGCTCTTTCATGTCTTNAAGAAGTTCACTTTGATTTAAATCAGCTANTAGAGTTGCGATCTTCTTTGAGTTNGCTTTTAGAAAATATTGTGTATTAAAATCTCTTCCAAGATCACGATATGATTGCTCAATACCATCAAGCATCAGGTTTACNTCTTCAATTGTTCCATCAATATCNTTTTCATTAAANAGGTCTATTGCGATGTNCCATGCGAGCCTNGCNTTTCTNAGTCCATTATTTCTATCNAGGTTNTCAACTAGGGTAATTCTAGAANTCCATCCNTTTTTANAGTCAGAGGATGAGCCNCGNANGGCAATNTCTCTGGCCATTTCATAATGAGAATTTCCACCTTTAAANTCATANGTNTCTATNACNCCTGCAACTATTAANTGTGCATAATAAGCTAAAAAACCNGATAATGGTTCAAATAAAACGGGGTCATAATATANGTTAGTTCCTGAGCTGTAATAAAANTGAACACTTTTATCAAANTATCGAANATCTTCTCCATTAGAAAAGAGAGCTTGGCAACTAAATATTGACTGATTTCCTTTATGAGTTAGACCTTCAAATACTATCTGAATATGAAGAGGTATATTTAGATCATTATAGGTTTCATTCCATTCTGTTGATAGAAAGAAATGTTTTATATCATTTTTTAGGTTAAATATAGATTGTTTTTCTTCACTTCGAAGCAATCTATCATCAATTGTTATTTTGATAGATTCAAACTGAGCAATTAAGTTTGAAAGAAAAAAAATACCAATAATAAATAATCTTAATCTTTTTGTCATACCCTTGAATTTACATGCTAGTTCTTTTTTTTCAAGTATTTTGTTTTAAAATAATATTTTGAGAATGAAATTGAAGAAAAATAATGAATAAATTGTAATTTATCTCTTCAAAAAAATAATAAATAAAATCAATATGTTAAATATTAAACACCTATTAAAGTTGCCTGAACATAAAGAAGTATTTTCTATTTTAAGGGATGCAGGAAAATTGGGGGAAAAAGAAGGTTTAGAAGTCTACGCTGTTGGGGGGCTTGTAAGAGATTTAATTATGGGGGAAAGTTTAAATGATATTGATATTATGGTTGTTGGGAATGGGATCCAATTTGCTAAAAAACTTTCAAAAGAAATAAAAATAAATAAAGTTGTGGAATTTGAAAAGTTTGGGACAGCTATAATACCAAATGGGAAATTTCAAATAGAAGTTGCAAGTGCTAGAGTAGAGCTCTACAATAAAGAATCAAGAAAACCTAAAAAGGTTATTAATACAGATTTAGAAGGAGATTTAATTAGAAGTGCTCCA
>NZIX01000007.1 GCA_002691785.1 Fidelibacterota bacterium
AGTGGTAAAATGGAAGATGTAATCTTTAATGGTGCAGAAAACACAAAACCTCTAGGTGTTTGTGAAGTTGTAATGACTGTTCATAATAATGCTGGTAAGCTTCCAATTGAGTATAACGATATAGAAATTGCCAGGAGAATATATCGTAGCGGTGAATCAGAATATTATCTAAATAAGACTCAGTGCCGATTAAAAGATATCATGGATCTCTTTGTAGATACAGGTATGGGTGCGGATGCTTATTCTGTTATCGAGTTAAAAATGATTGAACAAATACTTTCCGAATCAGGAAATGATCGAAGAAAAATGTTTGAAGAAGCTTCAGGAATTAATAAATACAGAAAACAACGAACTTCAACAATAAAAAGATTTGAAAGGACTAGACAAGATATTGAAAGAGTTGACGATATTATTAATGAAGTAGAGGAAAAAGTTCATTCCCTAAAATTACAATTGAAACGATTCAATAGGCACGCCTCCTTATCTCAAACTCTTAAAAAAAATGAGGTAAGTTTAGCTTTTATTCAACAAGAAAAAAATAAGTTAAATGTTGAGGATTTGATAAAAAAAATAAAAGAATATGAGAATATTCGTAATGAGAAAAAGAATAAAACAATTTGGCATGAGAAAGATTTAGAAAAATATAAATTAATATATCAAAAAGAAGAAATCCAANTAGAGGAAATTCAATTAAGATTATCAAAATTAGACAAAAGCAGAGAAAGTATTCTAAGTAAANTTATTATTTTAACGGAAAAAAATGTTGGAATAAAAATAAATATTGATCGATTAATTAATGAATGCAATCAAAATAGAAATAAAAAAAAACTGTTGAGTCNCACGGAAAAAGAACATAAGAAAACATTAATTAAATTAGAATCATCTTTTTTGAGTCAATTAAAATTAAAAAATAAATTAAAAAAAGAGGTTCTCATTAAAAATGATTTATTTAATAAATTAAAAAAAGAACTTGANNTANAACANAATAAGAAATGGAATTATCAACAAAAAATTGATAGAGAAAATTNATTATATAAACAAACTAAAGANTTAATTAAAGAAAAGTCTAATAAGATANTAGAAATAAAANATGAGATTATATTTTATAAAGATAAGAAANATCAATTNAAAGAGAGTTTNANGATAAAAAAATATGAAAAAAAGAAATTATCAGATGAATACGATNGAATTACAAATTTTCTAAAAAATGATNANCTTAANTTANAATCTTTAATTGTAAAAAGAGATTCTCTTATAGAAAAAAAATATCAAATTGAATCCAAACAGAAATCTATTGAAGAAAAATCACTTTTTTATAATGAGTTAGTTAAATCACGGGATGGATTTTCTGAGGGCACTAAATATATTTTGAAGAACACTAAATTATTTCCTGGAGTACTAGGAATTGTGGCTGACATATTTAAATTGGAAAAAGAATATCAAAAAGTTCTCGAAGTTGCTTTAGGTGAATTATTATATTGCATAATTGCTAAAAATAAAACGGTAGCGTTGAAAATTTTAAAAACAGCCAAGGAAAATAATATTGGTGATTTTTCCATTATTCCTTTGGAGAATGTAAAAAGAGCAATTTCAAAAATAAAAAGTTCACCAAAAAGTAATCTATTATTAGGCAATGCAACTGAATTGATTAGTTCAGATCAAAATTTTAAACCAATTGCTAAATTTTTACTTGGTAATNTTCTTATCGTTACAGATATCAAACTTGCTTCTTCAAGTGAATTATTTTTTAATTGGAATATTGTTGATAAAGATGGAACATATTTTGGCAGAGATTTAGTGCTAAAAAATAGAGAAGTTTTAGAACATANTCATATTTTGGGAAGAAAAGAAAAAGTTGATAACCTATTTAATGAATTAGAAAAAAATTCTAAAATACAAAAATCGCTTAAC
The DNA here is from genome assembly GCA_002691785.1 of Fidelibacterota bacterium. Classification (GTDB taxonomy): domain Bacteria; phylum Fidelibacterota; class Marinisomatia; order Marinisomatales; family UBA1611. Next base: position 1,912 of record NZIX01000007.1, read on the forward strand.
AAGAAATTGAAAAAGGTAAAACAGCTAATTATGACTATTGAGGAAGAAAAAAAAATCTATATTTCCAAACAGGATAAACATTCTGATCGGATATTAGAATTAAACAATGAAATAATTCGAAAAANTATTAGTTACGATCAAACGGTAAAAAAAATAATGTCAATGGAAAAATATTTAAANACTTTAAATAATGAGNTTAAAGAAAAAAATATNAGAATTANTCTACTCGAACCTAAAATTAANAAAATAAAAGAAGATTCTACNATTCATGATATGTTCATGGAAAAGAAAGCCAATNANCTTCGCATTAAAAGAATAGANAGAAATAAATATCAGGAACAATTGAATAAGTCAAAANTTAATCTGATAGAAATTNAAAATAAAATAAATCAAATTAATTTTAAANTAAACTTGNCAAAAGATAATCTNATTGAATTAAATATTCGCNATAAAAAAATTGAAAATGAGATAGAAAGTCTNAANNAAGAAGAAAAAATCAACATTNANGAAANTAAAATNAANAATGATANAATNGANAAANTAAANAATCAAATTCAAAGAAAAAAATCATCCTTACAACTATTGAAANATAAATTTAAAGAATCTTTCCAGAANATTCAAAATATTCAAAATAAAATNAANCTTGATCAAATAAGTTATGAAAAGGTGCTNGATAGCTTAAAATTANTTGAATTAAAACTTGAAAAGAAAAANCAAAGTATTATTCAGCTTAAANATAAAATCAAAGATAAGTATAATCAGAAAATTCCNATTAATTTAGNAGTTAGTGATTCTGAAGATATTCTNCTNNATAAAATTGAAAGAATTCAAAGAAGTATTGATAANATTGGTCCNATAAATATGGAAGTNNAAGAACAATACANTCAGGATAAACACCGATTAAAGTTGCTTAAGGACCAAAAGGAAGATTTGATAGTATCAGAAAAAAATATCCTTAAAACAATTNATAAAGTTGATAAAATTGCACGTAGTCAATTTATAAAAACATTTAAAATGATAAAGAAAAATTTTAGTAGAACATTTAAATTACTTTTTGAGGGAGGTGANGCCTCATTNGAGTTATTAGGTGAAACAGATCCACTAGAGTCTGAAATTCAAATCTATGCTCAACCTCCAGGTAAACGAAATACTTCCATTCGTTTATTNTCAAGCGGTGAAAAAGCTTTAACTGCCATTGGCTTATTATTTTCGATATATCAGGTAAAACCAAGTCCTTATTGTATCTTAGATGAGGTAGATGCACCACTTGATGATATCAATATTAAAAAATTTACTCGAGTTTTAAAAAGTTTCTGTGAAGAAACTCAATTTATTATTGTAACTCATAATAAACTCACCATGGAGATTGCAGATTATTTATATGGTGTTACTCAAGAAATAAAAGGTATTTCAAAATTAGTTTCAGTAAAATTTAAATAATATGGAAATGATTTTACAAAATCTAAAGGGTAATTTAAATATTTCATTATGGATAATTCCTCTAATGATTGTTTTTACAGGTACCTTATTCGGTTTTTTATTTAAAAAATTNATTCACTCCCAATTAATGATAGCAGCAAAAAAATCAAAATGGGAGATTGATGATCTGGTGTTAAAATCTATAGAATCTCAGATTGTATTTTGGTTTTTTTTAATTTCATTATCAGTGGGTTTGAAGGACATTAAAATCGCTGAAGTGTATGGAACCTACATATCTCAAATATTAATTATTTTGGTAATATCTTCTGTGACTCATGCAGCAGCTAACCTAACAAATGGTTTTTTAATAATTTGGTCCAAAAATCAGGGTAGAGGTTTTCCCTCAACTTCAATGTTCTCTAATTTTATTGTAATTACTGTTTATGCAACAGGCTTATTAATTATTCTAGATTCTTTAAAAATTTCAATTGCTCCAATGCTAACTGCACTTGGTGTAGGGGGTATTGCAGTTTCATTAGCATTAAAAGATACTTTATCTGATGTATTTGCTGGTTTACATATATTGTTGAGTAAAAAAGTTCAGCCAGGTGATTTTGTCAGCTTGGATTCTGGCGAAATGGGGTATATTAAAAATATAACTTGGCGAAATACGACTATGCTTGAGAGAACAAACAATATCATTCATATTCCAAACAATCAACTATCTTCCGCAATTGTTAAAAATTATGATAGTAATGACCCCAGTTTTTCTATAAAGATACCAATTGGTGTCTCCTATGATTCTAATCTTGAAGAAGTAGAAAAAATAGTTTTGGAAGTCGCAAATGAAATTCATACTGCAATGAAGGAGACAAACAAAAGTTCTAAACCAGCGCTTAAGTTTAGGAAATTTGGAGAATCCAGTATTGACTTTGTGGTTTATTTTAAGGGGAATAAGTACGGCGATCAAAATCCAATCATACATCAATTTATTAAAAAGATTCATAAAAGATTNAAATTTGAAGGAATTGAAATTCCATTTCCAATAAGAACGATTATAAGCAATAGTAAAAGTGAATTTTAAATGCGTCTATGGATAATTATTGGAGCGATATTTGCAGCACTGAGTGTTTTAATAGGAGCCTTCGGTGCCCATGGTTTAAAAGGAAAAATATCCACAGAGGATTTAGTGATTTTTGAAGTTGGGGTTCGCTATCAAATGTATCACGCACTTGCACTGATTTTATTGGGTTTGATAAGCGCTAGCATGTCTTGGAAAATTTTAATTTTGCCTGGAATATTTTTTTGTTCAGGAATAATTATATTTTCTGGAAGTCTTTACCTGATGGTCCTTACAAATATGAGATGGCTCGGTGCAATTACGCCTATTGGAGGTGCTCTTTTAATATTTGGATGGCTTAGTCTAGTGCTTAAGATTTATAAAAATTATTGAATATAGAATCTGAAAATAAAAATATTTCTTTTTACACTGCGGCTAGTTTGGTAATTGCAGCAATGGTAGGGACAGGAGTATTTACAAGTTTAGGTTATCAGCTTGTTACTATTCAATCCACTTTCTCAATTTTAGCTCTATGGGTTATTGGAGGTATTGTAGCTTTTTTTGGGGCCTTAATATATAGTGAATTGGGATTAGCGCTTCCAAGGTCTGGAGGTGAATATCATCTCCTTAGTAAAATTATTCATCCTTCAATTGGTTTTTCTGCCGGAGTAATATCTTCAATAGTAGCTTTTAGTGCACCAGCAGTTATATGTGCTATGGCATGTGAAAGTTATCTAAAAGCAGTTTTTCCTAATTTAGATCTTTATCCTATTGGCGCTTTTGTAATTATTTTATTTCATGTACTCCATATGAGGAGTGTTGAATATGGGGCTATTTTTCAGAATGGCTCCACAGCTTTAAAGATTTTTTTAATTTGTGTTTTTTGTTTTTTTGGAACTTTAACAGAAAATTATCAACCGATTAGTTTGATGCCGACAAAAGAGGATATTTTCACAATAATAAGTCCAAATTTTGCGGTGGGTTTGGTATGGGTTTCTTATGCATATGCTGGCTGGAGTTCATCAATTTATATATCAAATGAAATTAAAGACCCTTCTAAAAATTTACCAAAATCAATGTTATATGGTACAATAGTCGTAACGTTACTTTATGTACTCTTAAATTTTACATTTTTGCTAACAACTCCAATGGATGCTATGAAAGGAAAAATTGAAATTGGATATATCTCAGGTGAATATATTTTTGGAGAAATAGGNTCGAAAGTAATGGGAATTGGTATTTCAATACTNCTGTTATCTACCATGAGTAGTTTGATTTTTATTGGACCAAGAGTAAGTCAAATTATTGGTGAGGATCATAATTTTATTAAACTTTTAGCAAAAAAAAACCCCAATACAATCCCTATCAATGCTTACTGGTTTCACTTAATTATATCTATTTTTTTTATTATGACATCATCCTTTGAAACTGTAGTTCTTTATTCTGGTATATCTATGATAATAATGACAATCCTAACTAGTATTTCTNTATTTATACTTCGAATAAAAAAACCAAATATAAATAGACCATATAAAGTATGGGGNTTNCCTTATACACCNTTGATTTTTTTAGCTGTAAATATATGGATTTTCTTTTTTTCACTATTAGAGTTTCCTTTAGAGTCTCTTATTGGTATCAGTATTGTGTTGTTGAGCATGGTTTTATATTGGGTAGGAAGTAGGTTAAGCCATAAAAAATGAATAAAACCTTAATTTTGGATGGTGCTGTTGGAACAGAATTAATTAAGAGAGGTTTGAAATTGCCCTTACCATTGTGGTCTGCAAGCGCAAACATCTCTCATCCAGAAATTATTACTGAAATTCATCAGGATTATATAAATGCTGGCTCAAATATAATAACAACAAATACCTTTAGAACAACTTGTTGGACATACAAAAAATTAGGTTATGGTNATAAAACTGCAAAAATAAAAGCAAAGGAAAGTCTAGATCGAGCAATAAATTGTGCGCAAAATACAAAAGGTGCTTCGATGATTGCTGGATCTATCACAACAATTGAAGACTGCTATAAACCTGAAATGTTTCCTGGAAAAAATATAGCCGAAGATCATTATAACGATCTAATAAATCAAATGAAATCCAGAGGTATTAAATTATTACTTTTCGAAACNATGGGCAATCTTGATGAAATAAAAATTGTTTTGGATATATCGAAATCAAAAAAAATAGATGTGTGGTTGAGTTTGATTTTAAAAAATGAATTTAAACTATTGGATGGTAATTCACTTAAAAAGACGATTAATCTAATTAATCAATATAACGTGAAAGCATTGTTAAATAATTGTAATCAATTGAATTCAAATTTTAATGGTCTAGATTATCTTAAAAGTAATTGGAAAGGAAAATGGGGTGTATATCCAAACTTAGGTATTACTGAATATAGTAATGATTATTTTTTGAGGGTTGATAAAAATACTTTAATTAGTAAAATAAGAAAAATTATAAATAGGAATCCTGATGTGATAGGGTTGTGTTGTGGATCAACTATTAATGATATAAAATTAATAAAACAGATTATGGAGGAAAAATAAAATGAATCTTAAAATTAAACCTTTAAATGAAAAAGTTAGGAGTATGTATCAAAATCATGGACATTATAATAAGGGCGATTCAGGTCTTGATTTATTTATTATTAATGATGAAGTAATAAAACCGAAGGAAACAAAAATAATTCATTTAGGNATTTGTTGTGAAAATTTAGATAATAATTCTTATTTTTTAATGACTAGATCCAGTATATCAAAAACACCTTTAAGAATGTCTAACTCAATAGGTCTAATAGATAGTGGGTATAGGGGAGAACTCATGGCTTCAGTAGATAATATATATAATGATTCATATATGTTGAAAAATGGTCAAAGACTTTTTCAACTTGTTGCAATGGATGGAAGTGAAATTTATTTTAATATTTCAGAACAATTGTCAGAAACTAAAAGAGGCTTAGGAGGGTTTGGATCCACAGGATATTAACAAAAATGCGTCAATATGACTTCTTTTAAAAGTAATTATGTAAAAAGTATTCAATTTNAATTTTTGGTATAATATTTGCTATAGGTAATATATAGAAATTTATNACATTANTTGAATAATGTGTANTAGATAATTCTGACTAAACTNAAAAACTTATTAAAATTAATCAATAATAAAAGGAGTAAAATAATGGGTTTGAATATTAAACCATTATCAGACCGTGTGGTTGTCGAACCAGCACCGGCTGAGGAAAAGTCATCTGGAGGTATAATTCTTCCTGATACAGCTCAAGAAAAACCACAACAAGGAACTATAGTATCAGCTGGACCTGGAAAAGCTAGTGATTCAGGTACAATCATTAAGATGACTGTTAAAAAAGGTGATACTGTTTTATACGGAAAGTACTCAGGTACTGAAGTTTCACTTGATGGTGGTGATTTTGTAATAATGCGCGAAAGCGACATTTTAGCAGTTTTATAAATAAAGGAGTAAAAAATGGCAAAAGATATTGCATATGCTCTTGATGCTCGTGGTTCTTTAAAGTCTGGTGTTGACAAATTAGCAAATGCTGTAAAAGTCACACTTGGACCAAAAGGAAGAAACGTTGTCATTGAGAAAAAATTTGGTGCACCAACTGTAACTAAAGATGGTGTAACTGTTGCAAAAGAAATTGAACTTGAGGACAAATTAGAGAATGTAGGTGCTCAAATGGTGAGAGAAGTTGCATCAAAAACCTCAGATATTGCTGGAGATGGAACGACAACAGCAACTGTTCTTGCGCAACACATAGTGAATGAAGGTTTGAAAAACGTGACTGCTGGTGCAAATCCAATGTCTATCAAACGTGGAATTGATGCAGCTAGAGATAAAGTNGTAGAAGCTATTAAGTCACAGTCTAAGGACTTACCTGATTCAAAACAAATCGCTCAAGTAGCAACTATATCAGCAAATGATGATACAGAAATTGGTGATAAAATTGCTGAGGCAATGGAAAAAGTTGGAAAAGATGGTGTTATAACTGTTGAAGAGTCAAAAACAGCAGAAACATATCTTGATCTTGTTGAAGGAATGCAATTTGATCGTGGATATTTATCACCATATTTTGTCACGAATTCAGAATCAATGGATGCAGAAATGGATGATCCATATATCTTAATTCACGATAAAAAAATAAGTAATATGAAAGATCTTCTTCCACTTTTAGAAAAAGTTGTTCAAACCGGTAAACCGATTGTACTTATTGCTGAAGATATTGAAGGCGAAGCGTTAGCAACCCTCGTTGTAAATAAATTGCGTGGTACCTTTAAAGTTCTTGCTGTGAAAGCACCAGGTTTCGGTGATCGCAGAAAAGCTATGTTAGAAGATATCGCAGTATTGACTGGAGCAACTGTTATTTCAGAAGATGCTGGTTATAAACTAGAGAATGCAAACATCGATTATCTAGGAACTGCAAAAAGAGTTGTTTCAGATAAAGATAACACAACTGTTGTTAACGGCGGTGGTTCATCTGATAAAATCAAGGCTAGAATAAATGAGATTAGAGTTCAAATTGATAAAACTTCATCAGATTACGATCGTGAAAAATTACAAGAGAGACTAGCAAAGTTATCTGGCGGGGTTGCGGTTATTAATGTCGGTGCAGCTACTGAAGTTGAAATGAAGGAAAAAAAGGCAAGAGTTGAGGATGCTCTTCATGCAACCAGAGCAGCGGTTGAGGAAGGAATTGTTGCCGGTGGCGGAGTTGCGCTTCTAAGATCTGTTCCTGCTCTAGATAAACTCAAGTTAGATTCAGAGCAGCAGGTTGGAGTTGATATTCTTAGAAGAGCTTTAGAGGGTCCTATTAGGCAAATATGTCAAAATGCTGGAGTAGAACCATCAATTATTGTCCAAAATGTCAGAGAAGGTAAAGATGACTATGGATATGATGCTAGAAAGAATGAATACGTAAATATGCACAAGGCTGGGATTATTGATCCAGCAAAAGTAGCACGTGTTGCTGTTGAAAATGCGACATCAATTGCTGGTATGGTTTTGACAACAGAAGCAGCTATAACTGACGTACCTGAAGATGAAAAAGCTCCTGCAATGCCAGATCCTGGTATGGGCGGCATGGGCGGCATGGGCGGCATGGGCGGCATGGGCGGCATGATGTAAACATCATCATTTAAAATGATAAAAAAAGCCTCGAATATTCGAGGCTTTTTTTATCATTTTAAATGATGATGTTTACA
>NZIX01000008.1 GCA_002691785.1 Fidelibacterota bacterium
CAAAAAATTTATTTTGAGTTTCTATATTAACATAGTTATTTGGTGTGGATGAAGAAAAAAACTGTATGTAATTATAATCATTAGGATTATTAACTATTGATACATTGTTTGAAATAATTTCCAGAGTATCCCATTGTATTAAGCCTACATCATCAAACCATACTTTAGATGTTCCAGTATCAGGTATGCCGGTATTCATCACAACATCAAAAAAATTAACAGACTCTTGGATTTCAATATTTTTCCAATATTTNTTCCAATCGTGAAATCCATTNATTGATTGATCTAGGGATATAGTTATAAGNGTTTCAGCATTTCTAGATTCTGATAATCTTAATTGAAGGTCAACATTTTGGGCATTTTGAGNTTTTATATTTCCATGAAGAGTATGCTTGAGATGGTTTTTAAACGGAAATTTGTTTTCAAGGTTTGTAATAATATTGCTGGGAGAATTGTTATTTCTAATATGTGAAACTGATATTTTCCCTCTTCGAAAAATAGAATCTTGTAAAAATTCATTGTCACTATTTAAGTTCCATAANGAACTACCTTCATTTTCAAAGTTTCCCATCCAAATAAGCTCTCGACCAAGACGNAAATGGGATATATAAGGGTTCTCNACTGTNATCTNAGAGATACTTCCTGATTCAGGTAATAAAANTGGTTTGGAAATAAAGTAATTCTCTTNTTGATCCCATTCGAGTTCNTCTATTGAATGGTTTAATAATTGATAATTCATTTCTAAGGTATCTAAAATAATAAATGCTTTATTAATATCTCTATTTATCGAAACATAGGTGTCTAGTTCCTTTGATTTATTAGCAATATATTTTAAGATATATGTGCCAAGTTCACCAGTAGCGGGTCTTGGGATATAGTTATCAATATATACAGGCGTNATTGAATAGGTTAGTATACTATCTTGATATACTTTTGAGTTAAGGATCATACTTGGAAATGTTTCTGGATAATTTAGATCAAAAATAAAATTTCCCAATGAGTGGGCAATAAGTTTTCCATTATAAACTTCGACTCCTTGAATGATATGAGGGTGGTGGACAATAACAGCATCCGCCCCTTGATCAATTGCAAAATGTCGCAGAGCCCTGTCCCACATTTGAGGTCTATCTAAACGCCAGGAATAATCCTCATCTTCCGGTTCTAAAAATGGCTCAANAATAAATCCATCCTCACTTGCAGGATTAATACGCAAACTTTCAAAGCCATCTGGTGGTTCATATGAATCATAATCTGATCCTGGGGACAAGGAATATTCACTTCCTGCATGCATTTCAATAATTGTAAAATCAGCAATATTTTTTACCGATTCGATTTGTTCTTTAAGGTAATAGGGTGTTAGATAAGCAAAACCAGGTTTATTTTCTCCAGCGTTTAAGTATGGCTGGTAATTNTTATATTGNCCTGTACGATCACTTGAAGACAGAAATGCAATTGTATTCCCTTTTAGTGTTTTAATTGCTGGCAAATATGCTTCATAACTGTTTAAACCTGATCCTGAATGTAATATTCCATGTTCATTTAAAATAGATTGTGTTTGGATCATTCCATCTTGATTAAAATCCATAATATGATTATTTGCTAATGATACAATATCAATTCCCGCATAGGTTAGTCCATAAACATTCTGAGGATCAGATTTAAATACAATACTCTTGGTTGGGTGAGTTTCATCATGATCTGTAAGAACANTTTCTAAATTTGCGATTGTAAGATCTGCTGCAAAACCAAGTATATTTAGAGTTGGTTGAAATATGGCTTCAACTCCTTGATTTACAATAATTCCATCATTGGACTCATATCTTCTTCCTAACATTATATCACCAACAAAATTCATTGATAAGGGGGTGCTGGGGTTTTCCTCATTTAAATCAAGGTCGATAGAAGCATAGCTTCGCATACCAGTTTCATCCTCAACCATTAGAATAACTGTGTAGTTATAATTATATAACATTGAATATTCATGTTCTGGATCAGGTGATGTTGAGTAATTACCATCTCCAAAATCCCAATGGTAATTAAAAGTATATGAGTCGGTATCATTAACCATCGAATTAAACGAAATAGAAGCTATTTGTCTTTGGTGCATTCTTGATGCATTGTTGATGGTATATTCTATTTCAATAGTGGGTGCAATATTTAGATCACTTGTTATATCTCTTATCATGCTAAAATAAATATTACCCTTTTGGTTGGTTGTGTCATCATTATCATTAATAAAGTAAACCTGGTTTATATTTGATAGGCTGTCATACCATGCAATCCAATCATTACCAATGGGGAAATTATAAGGAAACCAACCCCCTGTAGTATTTTGACCTTGATAGACAGTAATCCAATCTTCAATATCTAGGTTTTCTGTTCCTGAAAGTGCATATTTTATTGATTTAATACCATCAGAAAACCCAATCCCCTGGATTTCTGATATGCTGTCGATTTTACAAAACACTTGTAAAACAGTACTTGAATCAATAGCTAAAGAATCAATGTTTATCGATTTCCAATTATTACCATACAAGTATAAAGTTGGGCTATTCCCGGGCATTAAAACTGTAGTATCAATTCCATAATTATTTCCAGCATCATCTTGTTCAAGACTATTAATATTTAATTCTAAATTTAAAAAATCTAATACTGTATCAGGCGGGCTATGCCCGGGCAATAAATTAGATGTGATATTCGACCANGGACCTGTATTATCAAAATGGTCAACTGCACGAATTCTGAATGACCAAATATCTGTGTTATCTATATTAGATATGATATGTTCATTTTTTCTCATATATTGAAGAATAGGATAATCANAAGAATTAATGATTATAGATTCATTTGAAATTATTTGGTTATCTAATTGAATTTCATAAGATTTAAAATTGGTATCGTAGGTTGGAATCCAACTAAAGTTTATTTCGTTGACATTTTCAGAATTTGATGACCAAAATAACTGAACTGAATCTGGGGCAGTTATATCATCATTGTTATTCCAATTTATAAGGTAATTTTTTACTCCCTCTATAAAAGGTTGATAGTATTCTCTAATCAAAATAAAATTATCAATCCCAGTTGGATAGATACCCTGTTGGTATAATGATTCATTTGACATTTCTATTTGATCAAACATCATAGGTTTTTCATCTAGTTCTATCTGAATCCATGGTTCATAAACAGACCATGGATTGCTTTGGTTTTGAAGATCAATCATTTGAACTCCAGATACCGGACCTATTAAATCATTTGCTTTAACAATTGAAAATTCCTCAATTCCATTATTATAAAAAAAATTATCATCATAGGACGCTTCATAATAATCTGTTATATGAACATCAGGATTATTTCCAAATTGATATGCGGCAATAGGAAATTCAATTGTGAAATTTATGATATCATTATGATCTTCTGTGATATCACGTATTGGTTTTGTGGTAAATGAATTATTGGCCCCACCTGCAATGATAACAGATTTTCTATCAATATGAGATTGATTATCAAAACTATGTATTGCAAAAACAATAGGCCAGTGGGGATTTANATCAAATAAAGGGGGTGTTAAAGTTTCTTGAAATTTTTGAAATACTGTATGTTGATATCTTGAAGGATCTGATAATGATTTGCTATTAGCNTAATCTCCNACTTGTGTCCATTCAACTTCCCTACCTGCTCCATGAATCATAAATCCAAATGCTTCTATTTCAAGAAATAAATCCATTGCTACATAAGGTGCAATAAAATCATCACATGGATGAGGAACCTGAATTAAAACTTGTTCATAGTTCGCATTGGGGTTAATAATAAAAAGTCCCCAGCCATTTCTAAAACCGCCAATAATATCATCTTGATCATTATCTGGTTGGTTTATATCAATAAATGAAGTATCTAATTGTTCACGCAANATATGAAAAACATTGTCTAAGGTACTGTCTTCAAATACAACTATTTCATAAAAAAAGGAACTTAAAGAATCGCTTAGTAAACTGTCAACAACGGTAATATCATGATTGATAAAGTGTTGAAAAATTATCTCCCAATAAGCTAAGGTTCCGGAGTTTTCATTAAGTCTACGGTACGATCCAAAGCCATTAGTTTGAATGTCCAACCAATCTGGTCCATAATCATTATAATCTTCGATGGCTATACCTTCGGTTACATGACTGATCCAATTATCATAGGACGAATTTGGTGATTCAGAACTGAAAAAATCAGATAAACTTCCTGATTCATATACTATTTCTGAACAAAGAATATTTAACGCAAATAGGTAAAATAAAATACATTTCATAGCCTGTTTGATGGAAATTACTAGGCTTTAATATTCAAAATTAGAAAAATAATTTAAAAATTTATTTTAAGTAAATAACCTTTTGTATTGATTCAGTCTTATCAGTTCTAAGCTTGAAAAAGTAAATACCTGTGCTTATGTTGTTTCCAGTCTTAGTTTGTCCATGCCATACTATTTTGTGCTCACCTGGAAGAAAACCTTTTAATGATTTTTCATAAATAATTTGTCCTAATATATTGTAAATCAGAATAGAATTATTAGTTAATTCAGATAGTTGAAAAGGGATTACTACTTTTCCATTAAAAGGATTTGGGTAAGCAGGCATAATTTGTGTTTTATTTGGAATAATAGTTGATACTTGAATAACTTCAAGGAATGAAGAATTTTGCGCACCTGGGGTACCATTTCCTTCTGAAAATGTCCATGATTCACTTAATGAGTTATCATAAAGAGGATTAATTAATTCTAAAGTATATCCTAAACCATCAGGCTCTGTAGGCCACGGATCAGAATCATCATATTCTAAAGAGTCGATAAGTAAGCCAGTTTCATTAAAAATTCGAATTTGATCACCACCACCTCCTAATCCAAAATCGAATGGACCTAGAATATTTTGGGATTCTGGAAAGTAATTAGTAAACAATTCTAATTCTCTTGCAATAATTAAGTATTCATTTGGATTTATAATGGTTTGTTCAGGAAATTGATAAATATGTTCATCATCATCATCTTTAAAAATCCAATTTGATATGTCTGCTACTGTTTCACCATAATTTATTAATTCAATCCAGTCCCCTGTATCAAAATCATCAGATGAATTATAATTTATTTCGTTAATTGCAATAGCGCTAGAATCTATATCTGCTGGTTCAAAGATAGCTGTTAATGTAAACGGATCTGAAATACTAATTAACATTGATGCACTCGAATCTGGATATTCTAACCATTCAACAAATTGNGATCCAGGTTTTGCTATTGCCTCAATCTNTAGAGGAANTGTCGGGAAATAATATCCGCTCCACTCTAGATCTTCAATTTTTAATGAGTTAAGTTTTATGTAACCTTCCTCATTTGAATTTATATTCAAATTAAGAAGTGCAAGATTNGGAAGATTAAATTTATTTCTAAGATGAGTGATAGCATAGCTTCGTCTGTTCATTGCAAAATTTTCCATTGTAGAAATATTATAATACCAGTTTTGAGCAGAACCAGGCCATCTCTCTTTATGAACTTGAATATGATCTTCAATAATGTTCTTTACAGAGTCCAAACTCTCAGTTAGATAGCTTGAAGAAAAGATATTGTTCAACATATCACAATAAACATTTATAAAAGTATCTTGAAAATGATCATTCTCAATTAATGTTCTTAACATTAAAGTACTCCAAGGAGGGTTGGGCCAATCAGGGCCATTAGGAGCTAATGCAAAAGCTAGGGTGTTAAAAGAGAAAGCACCATAATCCCAAATTCCAAATCCAAAATCAGTATCATAAAGAATCCATCTCCATTTACCTGTGGTGCGATGATCTCTCCAAAATTTAATATTATTGCCAGGCCAGTCCCTATTATCGATAAATATTTGGAATGCTTGATATTGCATGAAAGAATTAATATCAATCCATCCTTCAATACCACTTTGGACAGCTGGGTCACTGATATCGTTGTTATTTAAGTAATCTAATAGATTTAGATAATCAATGTTTGTCCCGTGAACAATATTTTCTGGGTTTGTACCTTGAATATCTAAAAGGTCAATGTTTTCTGGATTAATATCGTGATGTGAAGAGAGAAAGTGTTCATTCACCTTTTCTCTAATGTTTTGGATTCCCCAATACTCTCCATTNAAATAAATTATNGCTGGTCGAAATAACTGATGATCAACGTCTGTTTTGCTTGCTAAACTTGTTATGTATCCATCCCTAAGCATTGTACTTGTCCAGTCATTGCCCGAATTTCTTAAAACAAACGATTCATAGTTTGATATTTCACTATTATGAAATAAAGGGTAATCAAAAACACTCTGACCGTATTGACTTCGAGCAAAAATAGATAGGGACTTTTGATCTTGGCCTCTGCTCCAACCTCCAAAAATTTTAACGCCAGCGTTTGCACTGTAGCCTGAATTGTCCTCTTCAAGTATCTCAAAATGGATTGGTCTTTCCCAATCTTCCCAGAAATTAGCTCCAAAATAAGGGAAATTTGATGAAGCTTCATTTCCCATAACATAAATTCCAGAATCATTATCAAAAAAATTATTAGGGTCAGTTGTTAAAAATATTGTGGGTAATCCTTCTGCGGAACTTTGATTAAATAAGTATGTTTTTGANTCAACTCTTGATTTAAACCATCCAGTTGCAAAAGCTCTTGCCCTGATTACTTTTGTTTCGCTCAAGGGAATTGGAGATGAGTATAATANAGAATTACTTTTCGGAACAGTACCATCAATCGTATATCTAATTTCAGCCATTTCATTTTCTGAAATAATAGATAAGCTTTGATCATTACTATAAAATCCTGAATTTAAGGAAAATAAAGGCTTCTCTAATGCTCCGAGGAATCCAGGGTTATTATTTGTGCTCAGAGGAGTAGGCTCAGCAAAAAGGCTCCAAAAATCTGATTCTAATTGCCTTCCAAATGACATATCCGTTGGAATATTACTGAAAGAAATTGAATCAATTATGTTTTCTTGAGGATCAGATAATAAAATCATGTCACTTGATGAATTTAATTTAAAATTAGTGTGTAAGAATGAATTTGGAAGTTCCATAGACGGATTAGGATCTCTAGTTTCATTTTGTACGGAGTTATATCCAAAAGTTAGAAAAGGTATACAGCTTAAATCAGATGAGTTTGATCCAAAATTATGAACTTGGATTGCAATAGTATTTTCACCAGCATTTANATTGATTTGATCAAGGTCAATATTGATTCTTTCAGGAAAAANATTCTGGTAAAGTTGNGCTTCATGTANGTCAGTAGTATTTTCATTGTAGGAAACATCAGTTCCTGGAGTACCCATATTTCTTCGAGAAAATTCTATCCCATTTATATAAGCAATGTAACCATCATCATAATCTAGNTGGAAAAGTACTTTTGANATGATNCTGGGGTCAGNAATTTGAAAATTTTTACGGATAAANACAGACATTATTTGAGATGTTTCAGTGTTGTCATCTCCATCACCATAACCAAAGCCACTTGGNCCNGTCTCCCAAAAATCAACATTAACATTAGGNTCATGCCAACTCTCGATTGGCGCAGAACTACCTTCCCAGTAACTCCAATTATCACCCCAATCAATAACNGCATCCCATTGNATNACGATATTCTTTCTATCTTTATCAGANGCAAATAATACCAAAAATTCTGAAGAAGGNAATTCAAAAGAGGGAAAACTCCATTTATTTAAATCACCATAATCATCAGATATGGTAAATCCNTCAAGGTTTATTGTTTGATTNGANCCATTAAAAATTTCTATCCANTCGGGAGTATCACCATCCTCATCATAAATAATAGAACCGTTACTCGAAACAATTTCATTTAATTGAATTGTTTGACCANTTATAAANTTGAAACATATAAATATATAAAGTNTTAGTTGAAATTTTTTGNTCATCTATTAATCTTNAAAAGTTAAGCCATGGCCAAATCTATACANTGGATCATAATTGGTATCACCAAANTTAATAGGTATTTGTTTCATANTTTTTGGCCAANTAAAGCTAAGTTTTGCAGTAGGACTATAATCACCAAACAGTACATCACTAATGCCAGCTCCTTCAGATCCCGGTAACCATGCAGCAAGAATAGCATCACATTTATCTAAAATAGGTTCAAGAATCATCGGTCTACCTGATATAAGAACCATAACAATTGGTTTTCCTGATTTTGATAACTTATTGACCAATTCTATATCATCCTTTGAAAGATCTAATGATTCACGATCACCGTTCATTTCAGCGTAAGGTTTTTCTCCAATTGCAACGATAATCAAATCTGTGTTTTTATCAACATCTCCATTTTTTGAATAATTTAAATTAATATTTTTTCCTGTATGACTTTTGATTCCATCTAAAATTGAAGTACCTTTGGTAATTTTACCTGAGCCTCCCTGCCACCAAATNCTCCATCCTCCACATTGATAGCCTATATTATCTGCGTGCTNGCCTGCAACTAAAATATTCNGTNTGTTCTTTNTAATTGGAAGAATATTATTGTTTTTAAGNAGAACAACAGANTTTTTAACACTTTCTCTAGCAATAGCTCTGTTTTTATNTGACCCCAAGTCATTTACTTTNTTAAACTNTTTTAATGGTTTTTNAAATAATCCCATNGAATATTTTATNTTTAAAATTCTGCTNACAGCATCATCAATTCGGTNCATTTTNATAGATCCATCTTGAATTGATTCTTTTAANAGTTCAATAAAATCTATATATGAATTTGCTGATTCAATAAATTGACCTGGAACCATCACCATATCTATTCCGGCATTTACTGCTTGAATAATAGATTTTTTATAGTCTTTATCAATTTCATCAATGGCAGCCCAGTCTGACACAACAAATCCTTTAAATTTCATCTCCTTTTTTAAAACTTCATCGATTAAATATTTATGACCATGTAGTTTCTCAGATTGCCAGCTGTTATAAGAAACCATTATACTGCCAACATTATTATCAATGGCTTCTTTGAATGGTTTAATATATTTTGATCTTAATTCTTTTTCATCAAGAAGGACATCTCCACGATCAATTTTCCCGTGCATGCCAGTTCCATAGATAGTATTACCATCACCGACGTAATGTTTAGCACAAGCTAAAATAGTATTGGGTTGATTTAAACTAGAACCTTGATACCCTTGAATACTAGCATTTCCAAGTCTAGTAACGATATCAGGATCTTCAGAGAAACTCTCATAAGTTCTGCCCCATCTCTCATCTTGCGCAACGGCAACACAGGGAGCAAAGGTCCAATCCAAACCTGTCGCTTGAACCTCTCTGGCAGTGGCTGCAGAAATTCTCCTTACTAAATCTTCATCATTTGAACATCCAAGNCCAATATTGTGAGGAAAAATAGTAGCATCTAATACATTATTGTGCCCATGAACTGCATCAATACCATATACAATAGGAATTTTTAATCGTGTNTCTAAAGCAAAAGACTGGTATTCATTATACATTCTAACCCAGGACCTGACATTATTTGTGTCAGGTACTGAGCCTCCACCGCTCAATAAAGAACCTAAAAAGTACTTTTTAATATCTGATTTTTTTTCTAAGTATCTATGATCAACTTGGGTCATTTGCCCAACTTTTTCTTCAAGAGTCATCATTTTAACTAATTGTTCCACTTTCATATCGATTTCATCCTTTGCTGTTATATCAGAACAAGAAACATTCAAAATAGAGACGCAAAAGAATGTGATTATATTTACATGTAACTTTTTTATGAACATTTTAATTGACCCTTTTACTTTTATATTTTACTTGATTATTTGAATAATAAAAACTGTTTTGGGATATAAAGTTTTAAAAATTCTATGTTGTTTTTACGTTCAAATATTTGTTTACTTAACTTGGAATTTAAAGTATTATTTTTAATTTTATTGACCTTACCATTTTTATCATGATGCTCGATTAACCATCCACCTCTTTTTGATATTTCATAGATGATGGGCACTTGGCAATAGGTAAAGGCTAATTGGTTTTTTTGTACTTTAATTTGACAATCTTTATTGTTGGTATTAGTATAAAAAAAGTTTTCAGTTTTTACTAAAAATTCTGAGGTCCTTAAAAGTTTTGGATTAAAATGAANTNNNCCTNTTNTAACAAAACATCCAAGNTCNCCAAATCTNGTAAGAATTTCTTCTTTAACTTGACCTGTCATTCCAGGTTGCTGTGCCCCTGAATGACTAGGCGTATGTGAGTAGGGGTCAAATGGAAATGCACCGTATTCTTTTGGAGATTTATTTGCACTTAAACCAGATCTAATTCGATAGTATAAGGTTCCTATTGTTTCTAAATCTTTTTTATTTANATNNATCTTTTGACCTTCAAAAAATAATTCCTGCACAGATAAAAGAAGTTTTGATATCATATGCCAGTAGATTGATCCAATACCTTCATATGAGAACATAGTTCCAGATCGGCCTGTAAACTTTTTATGTTGGAATACTTGCTCGTAGGTTTGGAATAAAACTTTTTTATCTTTTGGTGAGAGGGTAAGTGATTCTGGGTTTTTAGATAGATTATTAAATGCTTTTTCAAGGTCGAACACATTTCGAATATTTTTATTAAATCGGTATACATGATTAAAATCTTTTTCAATAATACCATTGCTTGGAATCTGAGAAACTTTATCGACAACAGGTTCTGTTTTAATAATTTTATTAGGGATGATATTTTTTTTGAAAAAAGGAATAAAGTCAGGTTCAGGATACAGTAAAAAACTATTTTGATCTTTTCTATAAAGCTTACTCTTAAAAAGTGATTTTATAACTTCAATGGAGTTAGTTGGAGAGATTGCTTTTGAGCTTAGAGCGGAGACTTGTCCTTCGAGCATAAGATATAAGTTTTCTGTTTTCATGTGCTTTTCTTCTAAGTTTATTGAAAGAATATTATAGCCATGATAAAGATTATTCTCACTCAGATTGAATTGAATAGATTCATTCAATAGAATATCAAAATTTTTTAAAAATTTTAATAATGAATTTTTCTTAAGCTCTTCTTTCTCTTAAATCCTGATTTATAAATTTTTGTTCTATAGTTTGAAGATGCTGTTCCAAGTTTTTTTGAAAATTGCATCAAAGCACTTGAGGATAGTTCAGTCTTATTTGATAAAACTTTATTCGTAGATTTATACCAAATGTATACTTCCTCTGAAATAGAGAATGAAAGATAGTTACTTTCATTTAATAGGTTAATTAAAAAAGAAGTAAATCTTTTTAAGTAGTAGACAGTAACCATTGAAAGACCATAGCCAGCCAATGCATTATTTGCATCATTCCACTCTGGCCTCTGTGTATTCATCCAAATACCACCTTTTGGTATAAAATTTGAGATTTTTGCAAGTAGAAGAACTAGTAATTTTTCTATCATATTGACATGATAGACAGATTGATCATTATCTAATACTAGTTTTCCATCTGTTCCAATCATTTTTACAATTTTATTTATTGTATTATTCTTTTGGTGATTGAATGTTATTGTATCTTTTGGGTTAGATAAAATCTCTTCAAAATTCTTTAGTTCGTAAGGTAGATTAGAGTAACAAAAAATAGAATTGTTTAGATCATTGTGGAGTTCTAGTTCATCCACATTTTTGTAATGTTCAAGTAACTTTAAAAGATATATTATTTGATGATCACTCCAATAGCCAATGTGACTCCATGGATCTTCTTTATCTTCAACTTCCCAGTCAATGCCCTCACTAGTGATACGATAAGGATTATAACCATCTATTGTGGTTGCATTTAAAAATTTAGATACTATTGACCGATATACTATAGGATAGCTTAAACCAAGTGCTTCCCAGTTTTGAAAAATATCTCTCCAATTTCCCTCATAATAGTAGAGTTGTTCTCCATTTTCATCATTCATTTTAATTTTAAAATAATTCCAAGGGCGACTCGGGTCTCCATGCCTTCTTCCAAAAGTTAAAGGCAGATATTCTAACGATGAGCGCATCAAGGTTTTATCTTCCATTTTTGTGGTGGCTGAAATCAAATATTTAATAGAGAAGTCGCTTGGTAGCTCATTAAGAAATTCAGCCTGAAGTTTGAATGTTTTAATATTTCTGATTTTTAGAAAGTTAATAAAATCAGATTTCTTTATTTGATAATTATTATGAAATACTCCTCCGCGCATTATATTAAATAAAACATTGGCTTTATGATGCATATCATCAACTTTTTTATTTGTCAGTTGATTTCCATCAGAAGCATTCACATAGCGATTTAGTTTTAAATGATTATCTTTTATATCATCTTCGATTAAATGAGAAATATTTGAACTTTCTNTTATGGTTTTTATGATTTTTGAAGTGGCTCTATGAGATTTATTTGTATCACAAACAATATTCCATGTTTTGCTCTCACTTTCTTTTAGACTTAGAGAAAAATTAATTAAAAATGATCCAGATTTTCCTTTGAGCAAATGAACATCATTAAATAGTCCAGTTTTAAAAAAAGTATCTAATACTTTTTCATTGAGAGAAATTTTAAATGGTATATCCAAATCAGACCATGCTAATGTTGTAGCAAGAGACTCTCCTGGCTCTGGTCGATCCATGATGAGTGCATTTAAATAATAAAGGGCACACTGGCTTTCTGGAATGTATTCAGATACTTTATAGGCATTNGCAAGGTTNCTCATTTCTTGTTGAGTTCTGAGTGCAATACCAGGAGGCATAATATTTCTTAATCCATCTGTAATTTTTACAGAGGTAGTTTTTAAACCAATATTTTCAATTTTTGAATTTCGTATAAAACCAAATTTTTGGCTACACTGCCAGNTGTAAGTAAATTTTAATTTTAATTCATGATTTATCTCTTCAAAAATAATTTGATTACCTAAAGGGTCTTTGTATAAGCTTGTTTGAAATTTATCTGATTGATTATCGTTAGAAAATGGTTTCCAGATTATAATTTTATCATTTAATGTTGCTTTAANAAGGGTTACTGGTCCAGTGAAATGACTGTTTTGGTGCAATAAATCATCTGTTACATAAGGGAAAATAGAATGCTGNGCTTCACTTCTTCCTGCAGTAAGACATCCAGTACTGGAGATATACATCCAATGATCGTAAGNACTAGTTANAGTCATAAGNAAAGGNTTTAATTGATTAATATTTTTGATTTGATACATAATTGTGNGTGTTAATTAAGCTTTTTTAATAATTGTTATTATGGACCTNCTTGGAATCTTTAATTTTAATTTTATTTCATCTATTGAGTACGTAAAATCGATGTTTTGATNTGATTTATTCATCACAACAGATGTTAGCTCATCACTCTTGTTAATNGAGGATAGGGCTAATAATGTTTTACTTTCTAGATTAGATTTGACTATTTGATCGCCACGTTTTAGAAANCTTGAAAAATGACCAATGTAGTAATAAGAACTCTGATATAAAATTGTATCTGATTNAGTATCTACAATTATAGGTGCACTGCAATAATTACCAACGTGATTTGGACCACCAGTTTCATTCAAAATAAGATTCCAATCAAGCCAGGCTCTNGTCCATCTATTTAGATCATTGATAATAGAAGTAGCATACCTTTCTCCAAGTTTCCAAGAGCCAATATGAGGCCCGTTTTCTTGACAACCTTCTGTAAAAATTAAGTTTTTATCTGGAAATTCGTCATGTACTTGTTGAACAGCCTCAAAGTGATCTCCGTTGTACCAGTGAAATCCGGTACCCCAGACATATTTAGATGCAATAGGATCTTCTAGAACTTTTCTTGCTCTTCCAACCATGACATCTCTGTTATGGTCCCAAATAACTACTTTTTTTGANAGTAAACCATGGTGTTCAAGCGCAGGACCTAAAAAATNTTTAATAAAGTCTCGCTCTTCNTCTGCAGAGTACAGGCAAGAATCCCAGGTNTGTTTNGCTTCAGGNTCATTTTGAATTGAAATTCCCCATATTGGAATTTCTTCTCTCTCATAATNCTCTATGTATTTNCAGTAATAATTTGCCCANCTAGATCGANATTTANTNATTAATTTTCCNCCATTATTCATTTCTTTATTAGTTTTCATCCAAGCTGGAGGACTCCATGGAGATGCAAGTATCTTAATGTTATTAAGGGATTGTTTAATAGCATCTTTTATGAAAGGAATAATCATTTTTTTATCTCTCTCGATAGAAAATGTACTCAAATTAATATCGCCTGGAGTTTCGCAATGAGCATAATTTTCTAGTGAAAAATCACAACTGTTAATATGAGTTCTCCCCATATTATACTGATTTCCTGTACGGCCAAAATAAGCTTCAATAATTTCTTCTTTTTTTGCTGGATTAAGTGATTTATAAATGCTTGAAGATGACTCGGTGAAGGCTCCTCCAAATCCTAATATTTCTTTTTTAACATGATCTTTTTCTATACTTAAAGAATCTAAATGAGAACCCTTTTCATTTGAAGTTAATTCTTCTATGTTAATTTTTTTTATTTGCTCTTTAGAACTTTTTGAAGAAATAAAAATTGAAAATTTATCATTATGATCGGTGTTCATTCTTTAGGTTTCCTTACCATTGTTTTCGATTAAACTTTTATACCAAAAAAAACTTTGTTTTGGAACTCGTTCTAAAGATTCAAAGTCGACCCAAATAAGACCAAAGCGTTTACCAAAGCCTTCGCACCATTCAAAGTTATCCATAAGAGACCAAGCAAAATATCCTTTACATGGTACCCCATCAATGATCGCATTTTTTAATTCTTTGATATGAGAAGAGTGATATTCTATTCGTTTTGAGTCATTTATGATATTATTTTTATCAGGAGGGTCGTTGTAAGCGCAACCATTTTCAGTGATGTAGATCTTTTCAATGGGATAGTCTTTTTTAATTCTTATGAGCAAGTTATAAAGACTCCTTGGATGGATCTCCCATCCAAAGTCTGTTTTTTCTCCAGGAGTTACTTCAATGGGTAAATTTTTATCCTCAGCAATATCTTGATCTCTTATGATGGCTCTACTATAAAAATTAACTCCCAAGAAATCAGTTTTTTTACCGATAGTTTCTAAATCACCCGGTTTAATAAAGTTAATGTCTGACTTTTTAATGAGCCTCTTTTTTGTTAAATAATCAAAAAGATATTCAGGATATGACTTCTTGTAAAGTGGATCTAAATATAATTGATTAAGTTGGACGTCAAAAAATTTACAATGTTCGATATCATAAGTACTATTAGACGCAGGCGTTGAGGGAGCTAAGTTTAAAGTGATCCCAACTTCTGATTCTTTTGAGTTATTTCTAATTTCATTAATTGACATACCATGTGACAATAACAGATGGTGCGCTGTTGCGAGGCTTTTAGGCCAATTATCTTTTAATCCAGGTGGAAATTGTCCATGAACATAGCCCAAATAGCTTATGCAGTAAGGTTCGTTATGAGTAATCCAATTTTTTACTCTATCACCAAGATTATCAGAAACATAATAAGAATACTTTACGAAAGCATCAACCATATCTCTTGACGGCCACCCACCAATATCTTCAAGCCCTTGGGGTATATCCCAATGGTTTAAAGTAATAAAAGGTTTTATGTTATTTTCTAATAAATTATCTATTAGCTGACTATAAAAATCCAAACCCGGTAAGTTTGGAGCTTTTTCGTGGCCACTAGGAAAAATTCTTGGCCAGCTTATAGAAAGTCGATATGCTTTTACTCCGAGTTTTTTTAATAATTTAATATCCTTAGGCCAAAGGTTATAGTGATCGCATGCAACATCACCGTTATCATTATTTTGAATCTTTCCGCTAAGGTGGCTATAGGTGTCCCACACAGACTTTCCTTTGCCGTCGGCATCCATGGCACCTTCAATTTGATAGCTTGATGTGGCAGTACCCCATAAAAAATCTTTTGGGAATTTATTATTAATCATCTTTTTCCTTAATTTTAAGTGTTTTTATTAAGACTATTAAGCCAGCCAGGTGATGCAGCTTCGACTAATTGCTTTGTATATTTTTCTTTTGGATTCTGTATTAAGTCCTCTGATGTATTTTCCTCAATTATAGATCCATCTTTTAAGACCACAATTCTATCAGATAAGTATCTAGCAGAAGCCAGATCATGTGTG
>NZIX01000009.1 GCA_002691785.1 Fidelibacterota bacterium
ATGTATGAAAATGAGGAAAATCCCATGCTTAAAGCATAAAATTTGATACCATTAATTTCTTTCAGTCTTAGAATAAAATTTTTAATTCCTTTAAAACCTTCAGTATCAATAAGCCAAGAATCTGAAACTTGAGGAACAATAGTGCCAGTAACCGCTATTGCAGCTCCTACAATCATAGCTGCCCAGGCACCTTCAGTGGTTCCTCTATCCCAATATAAACCACCAATTATTACCGCACCAACTCCACCAGCGAAAATGGCAAAAGTAACAGCAAAATACAGGGCAATTTCTTGATTTTGATCAAAAAGAAGACTAAATAAGAAAATAAAAATTGCTACACTAAAAATTGCATACCTAAGTGCTTTAATATGATCATCCTTATCAAATGGTTTTTTTCTAAAAGGCAATATGACATCTTGAATAAATATAGATGCCCAAGAATGCAAATAAGTGTCGTGCGTACTAATAAAAGCAGCGAGCATGAGCGCTGCAAAAGCTCCTAGTAGCCCTACTGGTAGAACCTTAGAAAGAACTACAGGCGCTCTCATTTGACTTTTTAATGTTTCTG
This sequence comes from Fidelibacterota bacterium, assembly GCA_002691785.1. Lineage (GTDB taxonomy): Bacteria > Fidelibacterota > Marinisomatia > Marinisomatales > UBA1611. Next base: position 569 of record NZIX01000009.1, read on the forward strand.
TCTCAAGTGAACTCATTGTAACATTTACGGAATCTGCAATCGATTGAAAATCAGGATGATTCATAAAAACATAGGTTAAGACAGGTACTAGAAAAATAAATAAACCTTGAGGTTTCCATCTTATATCTCCCAATACAGCAGCCATCTTGGCCTCATGAGCACTTTTAGCAGAAGAGTTGTATGCCTGGTGACCTTGCCAACTTAATGTTCCATAAAACATACCAATTAGACCAATTAAAAAATAAGTCAAATTAAAATCTTCTACTTGACTAGTTTTAAATGGATTTATTAATGATGAATTTTGATATTTTTCGTTAATTGATTTAATTTTATCTTGATCAGATAAAAAATTGAATGAATCCTCTTTTTGCAGCTTTTTAATTTCTTCTTCAGCTAATTTGATAGGTGTATTTTTTAAGGAATTGGTTACTTGATTCCATTCAACATTATTGTATAAAAATATTGTAATCACAAATAAAACAACAATAAGGAAAACTCCTTGAAAAAAATCAGCAATTATTACTGCTATTTGACCGCCAGTGTAAACAAAATATAATGCAATACTTATTAAAAGAATCATGACTAGAGGAAAAGTTGATATGCCTAAAAAAGTATGAGGAATACCGCAGTAGCTGATAAAAAATTGTGCACCTACAGCAGGGAAAATTCCAAAATTAATTATTCCACAAACAAAGGCTACAATACCTGCAAAAATTCTGAAGTTTCTNCTATACCTTTTTTCAAAAAATTGAGCTAGAGTAAGACTTCTTGTTTGCCTAAACCTGTATATAACCCAGCCAGATGTTGTAATAGCTAATAGTATAATTCCTTGACTNAGACCCCACCATTGGAAAGAAAAACCAGTTATATAGCCTACTTCTAAAAACGATACAATTGATATAGCCCCTAGTCCAGCAGCACCTTGAGAAACACTGATCAAATATCTACCAGCGGTCCTACCAGCAGATAAAAAGTCAGTAACACTTCGCATCAAACCTTTGGTAAAGCTAACAGAATAGATCATTCCAATTAAAACAATTAAAACAATTAGCCAATCAATAAAAGATAAATTCATGTNATCTNGATTTTAAAAANGCGGTCTATTTTTTGNAATTATNNGNAAATTNATAAGATGGTTTATGATATNAAATAATATCTANTAATAANAATAAATCAAAAACATCTAAGATTCCATCGTAATTAAGATCCCCTAAAATNAAAACTTGCTCCTCAATATTTAGATTTAATGATATAATTCCAANCAATGTAAAAAGNTCNTCTAAATTTATTACTTCATCTTGATTAATATCTCCNATACTCAATACAGGATTATAATNAAATGTAAAATCCCATATGCCTCTNCCATAGGTACCAAACCTAACGGTTTGGATTTCATGTATATATTCTACGCTCCAATATACTTGATCTGGGGCATCATTTTCTGACATATCTTCCCATACCCCATGATCAAATGAATATGCGTAGGGCCCTACTTCAGTTGCAGCAAAAATAATGGACTCATCAGGTAAAGATGCTAATTCGTATACCATTGTATTTGGCAGACCTTCATCAAATGCTNCAAATGACTCTCCTCCATCTTGGCTTAAATAAATTCCTGGATTAGAATATCCACTTCCTCCAATATATATACGTTGATCATTTACTGGCGATGGTAATATGGTACTTCCGTAAAAATAATGAGATTCAGGACCAGAAAAACTTAAAGTTTGTAAAAAGTATTGACCTGAATTATTAGAATAAAAAAAATCTCCATTCTCTGTGGATACATACCAATTTTCATTAATTAGTGGACTATATGCCATAGAAGATATCTTTGACTCAAAAGTATANTCAAGGTCTTCAGCAACCATACCGTTAGCTCCATANGTTATCTTTACCATATGATTTTGAGATTCTATTCCTCCTCCTCCAAGATATACAATATTAGACTGTTCNGGGTCATTCATTATTGGTGGTAACCATAAATATCCACTACCTTGGAAATCCCATGAAACCATATCTGTTGAATTAGAGATATCTGGATAATGCATCACAAAACCAGGATAATCAGTCCAAAGGCTGATACCTTCATTACTTGATACAATATGTCCATAATCTCCACTTATAATCTGTTCAAAATCTAAAACCCCATCATATATACCATCGCTCAAATGACGCTGAAAACCTTGATCTTGACTACCCGCATATACATGATAAGGTGACTGACGTTTTGTATAAGTAGAATAGTATTGACTTACACCTAAACCACTCATTGAAATATTCTCAACCGATTGAAAATGGTCATGAGAAATATAAATGCCTCCATCTGTACATATAAATTGGATTTCTTCGAAAGTTTCAGGGTTTATAGTATAACTAAATTCTGGTATGTCAGCGTGCAACTCACTCTCTGGATTTGAGTAATATTCCCACCAATGATTAATTAATTCCCAGGTTTGACCACCATTTGATGTTTTATAACCATCTACATTACCAACTGCTAACTTATTTGATTCTAATCTAGAACACTCAAAACTATTTATGGTAAAAGTACCCGTTGGAAGTTCTCCTTTATTCTCCCATGTAAGACCACCATTCAAAGAAGAATATAAATTTGATCCAACTCTTGCATGGAGAAATATTTGTCCGTCATCTGTTTGTCCACCTATAATAATATTATTTCCACTTTCTGATGGATTAAAATCATTTATAAAGGTCACTTCATTATTAGATGCATTCAAAGAATAAATATTTCCATCATTTAATATCATAGGACCATCNTCAANATTTTCGGATATCCAAAGGTCAAAATGGTTATCACCTACAACAAATCCATTTTCTGCTGTAAGTTCAACGATTTTAGAAAAAGATTCACCTCCATCAATTGAACTATATATTGCAGGTAAATAAGTCCACTCTTCATAATCCCACTCAATAGTACCTAAATAAATAGTACTATAATTATTCTTGCTTTGAACTGCTCTAAAAATCCATCCCCATTCTTGAANAGATTCTAAACCATTTGCACCTTCAATAACATAACAATCATCATCAGTTCTAAAACAATTTTTATCATTTATCATTATCATACGAGTATTATTTGCATAACTAAACCGATTAAGATAATGCACACCTTTTATTTGATAATAATCATTTAATGAAATCCAATTGCTACCATCAAGGTTNCCTCGCCAAATATTCCCTCCACTAGATGCACAATATATATCTTCATTACCATAATCGATAAACGATGTNCGTATTCTACCTGCTTGATTATTACTACCTCTTTCATACCACTCTCCAGGTATTAATAAGGCACTTTGTAAACCATATGAACTTTCTAAACTATTTTTCCTATTTAAAGTTTTAGATAAATATTTTTGATTTCGCGTCTTTTCATCAATTTTTTTCCAATCAATTCCNGGAGCAGATTTNTGCATATTTTCCATCCACTCTTTACGATTTTGTTTAAATAACTTTCTATCTTTTTTCCTTTCTATAATATCAGTAGGTATTGGAATATTACTCTTCTGGTCTCTTGATAAAAATATTACAATAAAAAATAACAACACATAAACAGTTTTATATTTCACTAGATATAAAAATAAATTTNTTTTCTCAAACATATTAAATACTTTTAGGTAAAAAGGTGAAAAGAATATTTAACATGATTTAATNATTAATTTCAAGTTTATACTNAACATTCCTTTTAGNTTTATGAACCTGATATTATTTTGATACCAGGATTAGGAATATACCACAGGTTTTTTTCTAAATCGACACCTCCTCCAATTTGCTCTTGAACTACGCGATCTACAATATAAACTCCTATTTTTGCCATATTAGAGAATGTATCAATTCCATTATTTGGAAAACCAATTCTTGTTCTATGGATGTTATAACTTTCTCCAAACTTTCTACCAAAGGATCTTTCAATACCACTTTTACCTATCATGAACCCAATCAATCCTCCCCAAGTAGAGGTTGGGTTATCAGAGTCCCATCCACATAAAGTTCCTATTTTTATTGTCTCTTGAATATTGCCTTCTCCATACAATAAACTAATTATACTAGAAGCAAAGTTTATTCCAGCAGCAAAGCAACCATTACAATGTAAATTTTTAGATGTAAGGTTATATCCATCTTCTTGCATAACTTGATATTTATTGTAAATCATATCTCTGGTTTGCTCCCAAGGAATATTTGCTTCGTAATTAGTTCTTACAAAATCATACATTTTTGCTGAATATGAATCATTTGGTAGTCGTTTTCGGGCTTGTTTTGACATCCAAAGAATCTTATCTCTAACATTAAGATCTTTGTCTACATACGATGCAAGAGAGTACATTATAACATAAAACTCAGCAATCCATTCTGAGTTTAATTTTGCAGTTGTTCGAATGGGTAAGTGGGAAATTTTTAGTGCTATATCAGGTCGGGCAGGAGCAAAAAAACCAAATATTTCTGTCGTAAGCTGTGCATCAATCATNTCATAGTAAGGATTGTTTTCAGGTAAACTTGTAGCGGGTGGTANCATACCTTCATTCATTAAATCAAAAGCAGTTTGGTTTGAAACCCAAAGAAAGTTTTCTTCCTCTTTTTTTATATGTTTTAACCAACCAGCTCTAATTTGATCCCCATCCAAAATACTAGATTCATTTACATAGTGCATATATTGATACATATATTCTATATCAGTATCATCATCAGATCCCCAATTAGCACCTTCATCTACAAATACAAAATCTATTGTAGGANTTAAATCACTAGACTNNCCATCACTCCAAATATTAGGTTGGTCAGGCTTACCCCAATCTTCTCTAGTATAAAATTTTCCAGTTTTAATTTCACCAATATTACCAATTTTATCCATTTCAGTAACTAAACCAGTCCAGTTTGCAATACATTGACCCAACCAAAACCCATAAAGTTTATTAGCATAATCTGAACGAGAGATAACCAAGTCAGATGGATTAGGTATATATTTCTTATAATTTAATTTTGGATCTNTAATAATCTCATTTTTTATACGAAGTATTTCTCTTTTAGANGCGGNNGTGGTAATTATTATAAGAAATAAGCNAGTAAANAGTATAAACTGAATTTTTTTAACCATTTGTGAANCTAATNATTTTCCNNCAAATAAAAAGAGTTTCTTTTAATTGTTTCTTNTTACNTGGTATTAGAATAATTACAGATATGATTATGTATTTTAGAAAACATTAAATTAATGTTTTAATATTTATTTAAGTAAATATTTCATTCCAATTTCAACTGAATCTTCTAAGTCAAACTCTGTAATTATTTTTTTAGATTTTATAAAACCAAAATTTTTATAAAATCCCTCAACACTATTATCCTTTGGGACATAAGATGTTTTAATCTCATCAAATATTTTAAGTGATTTAACATAATTAATAACTTGTGTTAATGCAATTTTACCATACCCCTTGCCTTGATATTTTTTATCAATCATAAAACGCCATAAAAAGCATCTATTTTCTTTTTTAACTAGATCTAACATTACAAACCTAACAGCAATTTTATCATTAAAAATTCCCTTGAACCAAGCTGAATTTGAGTAATGACCTTGGGTGATAGAGACTGCATTGGGGGCAACTTGGTCTTTTTGGTGTTCATTTACATCTAGGTCAATTATGGAAATTAAATTTGTCTTTGTTATCTCTTTTAAATTAATCATTAAATAGTAGATGTCATATGTTTATGGAACTATCACTTTCAATTCTTGTCCAACAAACAATTCAGTTAAGGTGTTTAATGAAATATTTAAGAGCAAATTATCACACTTTAGTTCTAATTTCAACTCTGACGCTATTCTCTTTACGGATTTAATTTTCCCAATATATATTTTCCCCTTATATTGCGTGATTTCATCATAAATAATAAACTGATTTGGTCTAATAGATATCCAAGATTCTTTTGTTTCATCATCAAAAAAATAATTTTTTGAATCAGGTACCATTTTCAATGGAATAAAATTTGTTTTTCCAAAAAGTAATGCTACTTTTTTTGAAATAGGATTATTATAAATTTCATCAGGAGGTCCTTTTTGAATTACATTACCCTTATCAATTACAATAATTTCATCTGACATTTCCATTGCATCAATTATATCATGAGTAACAATAACTGCGGTAGTCTTAAATTTCTTTAGAAGTTTTCTAATCATTGATCGCAAGTTTGATTTTAAATTGTAATCTAAATTGCTCAAGGGTTCATCCATCAATACCAAAGATGGATTTATAGCCAATGATCTTACAAGAGCAATCCTTTGTTGTTCACCTCCCGAGCATTCATGAGGAAACTTATCTAAAATCTTTTCGACTTTTGTTACTCTTATTAGCTTTTCAACTCTTTCTTTATTTTGATTACTGTTTTTACCAAAGTATATATTATCCCGCATAGACATATTGGGGAATAATGCATAATCTTGAAATACCAATGAACAATCTCTGTTTTCAGGGGGAACAAATACATCTTTATCATTAACAATCTTATTGTTTAAAATAATTTTCCCATTATCAGGTAATACAAGCCCTGATATTAATCTTAACAGAGTAGTCTTTCCACTTCCACTACTTCCTACCACACTAACTATTTCCCTACTTTTAATATCTAAATTAAAATTAATTAAAATATCCTCTTTATTATAACTTTTACTTAATTCATGAATACTAAGCATAATTTAAACTTTCTCAGTTATCTGTTTATTGATTATAAATATGGCAGGCGCTGAAATTAAAATTATTAAGAGAGATGGTATTGAAGATTGAAAAAATTGAGCCTGGTTTACTAAATCATAAGTTAAAGTAGCAAGTGTGTCAAAGTTAAATGGTCTTAAAATCAAGGTTAGTGGTAATTCTTTTGAAATATCAATAAATACTATTAAACATGAAATCAGTAATGGTTTTTTTAAAATTGGTAAATTTATACTTATTAATGATTTTGAAGGTTTTACATTAAGTGTTCTTGATGCTTGATTAATNTTTTTACCAAGTTTNTCCATGCTAGAATCTATTGGTTGCCAAGCAACAGCGAAAAAACGCACTGTATATGAAAAAATTAGACCAAAAATTGAACCAATTAGTAATAAGGNNATTAATTCATTAATTGAACTATTTAATTTCAACATACCAATAGCTATTATTGCACCTGGCATAGAATATCCAAGAATAGCTAGTTGATTAATCTTTTTACANACATCANTATTAAAATAGTTTTTAATNAAGTTTATTAAATATGCNAATAAAACAATAATTATTGAAGATACAATAGATATCATAATNGTATTAAAAGCAATCATTAATAAATTAAAATCATTTAAACTAAAATCAGACTTTAACATCCAAGTAATTAATCGCATAACTGGAATTAAAAAACCAAAAGTAAAAGGAATTAAACAAAATATGATTATAATATATTGCTTCCTTTTTTTAATATTAATTCTTCTTAAAGANTTTTTTCCTCCTTCATTATTATATTTTGCGCCTTTTCTATACAATTTTTCAAACNCTAGAATTATAAAAACAAATATNANTAAAAATGAAGATAATTTTAAGGCACTTGCTATATCGTTCATACCAAACCATGACCTAAAAATTCCAATAGTTAATGTTGATATCCCAAAATATTCAACAGCGGCATAATCATTAAGTGTCTCCATTACAACTAAGCTAGCACCAGCAATAATGGCTGGTCTAATTATAGGAATGATCACTTTTCTTAATAATTTATTAGTTGGTATACCAAGTGTGTTTGCGGCTTCAATTGTTCTANATCCTTGNACCATTAACGATGCTTTAGTACTTAAATAAACNTAAGGATACAAAACAAATGAAAAAAGTATTATTACAATTAAATATATAAACACACTTTCAATCAATATTGTTTGTTGAAGACCAATATTATTTCTACTCCAAATGAAAAAAGGATTAAATATTTCAATTATATCATAATANGAATATGCAGCTATGTAAGTAGGTATAGTCATAGGGAAGACTAATAACCATTCAATATANTTTCTCCCATAAAAGTCATAACATGTTACAAGCCATGCAGATCCAACTCCAATAATTGTACTNGTTATACCAACTCCGATNACAAGGTATAATGTTGAGAAAACATAGTTAATGAGTAAATTTTCTTTTATATGTAACCAATTTTCTGNCTCGANANTAAAATTAGTAATAATAAAAAAGATAGGTAAAAAAATAAGTAAGGAANNTAAAATTGATAAAAAGTTCCAAATGTTTANACTAAATAAAATTTCACTTTTTAGATATTTATAGATGTATTTCAAAATTCTAAGATATGATTATTTATTCCCATCCAGCTAAATCAAATAACTTAACAGCTTCTGTATTATTTAAACCTAAAATAGATAGATTTATATCTTCTGCTTTAAACTTTCCCCATTTCATAAGAGTCTCATCTGTAGTTCTTTTGTAATCAAGTGGATATTCGTAATTACTATTACAAAATATTTTTTGATTTTCTTTTTCTGTTAGAAACTCTAAGAATTTTATAGCTTCTTTTTTATTTTTAGAACTTGAAGTAACCGCTCCTCCACTTATATTTATATGGGTTCCTCTATCATTTTGATTTGGAAAAAACACCTTTAACTTTTTTGCAACTTCACGATCTGCTTTATCTGAAGAATTTTCCAAGAGACCCAAATAGTAAGTATTCATTACAGCTAAATCAGCAATGCCTGAAGCTACAGCTCTTGCCTGATCTCTATCATTACCACGAGGTTTTCTAGCCATGTTATTTCTAACTGCCCTAGCCCATTTTAAAGCATTTTCAGTACCATTTACATTGATTAAAGATGCCATAAGAGATTGATTATATATATTATTTGAGGATCTAATTACAATCCTACCTTTCCACTTTGGATTTGCTAAATCCTCATATGTTGATAATTCAGTGCTCTTTATCCTATCCTTTGCATATACTATTACTCGAGCTCGAACAGTAATTCCAAACCAATAATTTTCACTATCTCTCATATTTTCAGGGACATTTTGAATTAATTTATCAGATTTAATTGGTTGTAATAATCCAAGATTTTTTGCCCTCGTTAATCTCCCTGCATCAACTGTTAATAAAATATCTGCAGGAGAATTTTTTCCTTCACTTTGTAGTCTTTGAGTTAATTGATCTGCACTACCTTTGATAATATTAACTTTTATTCCAGTTAATTTTGTGAAAGATTTAAATAAAACTTTATCAGATTCATAATGTCTATGGGTATAAACATTTATATCAGCCGATGCAAAAGAGGCATAACATATGAATGGAATTATTTGTTTAAAAATGTTTTTTAACATTTTGATTTTCCCCAAGAAATTATAAGAATTGTATAAAATTTATGAATTTTGATTTTTTATTTTAATCAATTCAAACAGCTAAATACCAAGCATTGATAAGTATGTGAAAAAACTAAAACGATTAAAATTGTTAAAATTTTTTAAATGATATAATAATGCCTGAGAATTTATCAAGATGATTATCAAGCTTAATAGTACTACTAAAATTTAAAAGAGTTTTGTCATATATTATCTAATGTTTTTCTAATTACAATATCAAACCCAAGTTAATAGAATTTATAATTGAGATCCAATCTCAATAATTAGTTTATTTTATTTCATATTTATATATAAACCTTTAAGTGTTTTTTGAACTTTTAATCACTCATTCTGCAACAGATACCATCCTTTGACATAATACATGGCAACTGCTGCTTTTTTCAGAACGAGAATTGTAACTTCTATATATCAAGTTATTTTTTTTCCATTTCATGATCAAAAATCTTATTATATGACATCGCGCAAGTTAGACCGATATAGATTATATCTAAATTTTGAAAATCACATTAATTCAAAAGGGCATAAATTAGTTGCTCAGGAGGCCTCAAATTACATCGGAAATAATATTAAATAGGTTGAGTAAATAAATTATAGATAAAAATTATTTAAAAAGTTCTAAAATATGGCATAAATAAAAGGAGCTAAGACTGAACCTTCAGCAAGCACTATCAAAGCACCGAAAGTAATTAAAAATAAAATTATAGGTAATAACCACCATTTTTTATTTTTTATTGCAAATTCGAAAAGTTCAGAAATTAATGATAATTTATTCATATAAAGATCACATTATTAATAGATTAATTTAACCATCCTAAGTTATTAATCCTCTTATAAATAACCGAAGCGAAAAAAAATGCATAAACATTAGCATGTTGGCCTTCTTTAAATCTCTTTTTTGACTACTTTGTGTGGTACGCTAAAACTTAAAACCTCTTGAATTTGAGGTTAATTAAAGTTTTTAATCGCATTCGCCTTAAGTCCATTCAGTGACACTGGATTTTCAGCGTGACAATTATTTCAGGAGGTTTTTCTATTAAATCATTTCTTTTTTGATTCTATTTCATATCCTTTCCTTTGTATTGCATATTAATGCATGGTAATAATTAAGGTGCCCCAAATAAATGGGTATAAGTAAAATAACAGATCTTTATTAACATATTTTTTTTTAATTTTGTATTTATT
>NZIX01000010.1 GCA_002691785.1 Fidelibacterota bacterium
TTTAGTTATTTTATATATATTAATCTTACGAATATAAAAGTCCCTTATTATTTTGATAATATAAATTATTTAATGAATTAAGCTGACCGAAATAATTGTCTATNTTACCTTTATATTATCAAATGAAATAAAGTATATACGAATGTTTTTTAGAAATAGATGATGTAAGGACGACACAACTTTAGATTTTAGTATTATCCCCTTCATAAAATAAAATTTTAAAATGATAGTTTCATTAAAATCCCACATAACCAAGCACCGTAAGTACCCAAAGCATATCCAAATACAGCTAAAAGAACACCAACAGGAGCTAAAGATGGATGGAATGCAGAGGCAACTATTGGGGCTGAAGCTGCACCCCCAACATTTGCTTGGCTTCCTACCGCAAGAAAAAATAAGGGAGCCTTAATAATTTTAGCAACTATTATCAATAAGGATGCATGAATTGCCATCCAAATTAATCCTATAAGAAAAAAAGCAGGATTATCAAAAATAGCCATTGTATCCATTTTCATTCCAATGGTAGCAACCAAGATGTATAAAAATAAACTTCCATATCGTGATGCTCCAGCTCCTTCAAGTTGTCGAACTTTTGTAAATGATAAACATAGAGCAATTGTTGTTGATAAAACAATCAACCAAAAAAAACCTGAAGTCAAACTAAACTTTTCTAGATAAGAGTAATTATTTTTTATATAAGGGGCAATAAAATCTGATCCAAAATGCGATATTGCAGTTACACCAAAACCTACTCCCATGATTTTAATTGTATCTACTAAATCTGGAATCTTGTTTATTTGAGATTTGTATTTTTCAATTTTTATTTTTAATTCTTCTATAGCAGAAGAATCAGCTTTTAAAACCTTATCTACTTTTGAATGTATTCCAGCTCCATAAAGGAGAAATGCCATCCAAATATTTGCAACAATAACATCAACCGCAATCATGGTTGAAAATATAGTATCATCTACTTCAAATATTTCTTTCATAGCAGCTTGATTAGCTCCACCACCTATCCAACTACCTGCGACAGTTGTAAATCCTCTCCAAATTAAATCAGAATCCGCTCCATTCAACATACTTGGTGCAATATATGATACTAATAATATTGAAATTGGTCCTCCAAAAATGATTCCAAAAGTTCCTGTCAAAAACATAATAAGTGCTTTAGGGCCTAATTTTAAAATCTGTGGTAAATCAATACTAATTGTGAGCAATACTAGGCTCGCAGGTAAAAGATATCTGGAAGCTACAAAATAAAGATTAGAGAGTTCTCCTGATATAATTCCGAGTGTATTAAATATGGATGGAACAAAGTAACACAATAAAAGAGAAGGTACAAACTTATAAAACTTTTTACAAATTTTGTTTTGACTATTTGAAGTAATAAAAACAAGCGATATAATACTGATCAAAATTCCAAAAACAACAGCATCGTTTGTAATCATAGGTNTAATCACAAAATTAATTTATGACTGAACCAAGATAGAAATTTTTNGAAAGTTTCTAATAGATTTTTAACGTCTACTCTGCAACTTTGCTAATAATCTTAATATTTCTAAGTACAACCAAATTAACGTGACTAAAAGACCAAAAGCACCATACCATTCCATATATTTAGGGGCCCCCATTTCGGCTCCTTCTTCGATAAAATCAAAATCTAGAACTAAATTTAAAGCTGCGATTATCACTATAAAACCGCTTAAGAGGATACCCATTGTGCNTGAGCTTTGTATTATGCTTAATCCAGACCCAAAAAATCCCATGACCATATTTATTAAATACATAATGGCTATACCACCAGTGGCTGCAGCGACACCCAATTTGAAGTTTTCTGTTGCCTTGATTAATCCTGACATATAAGCCAGTAATAAAGCCCCTAAAGTTCCAAAAGTTAAAAACACAGCCTGAACAACTATGCCAGGATACATTTCGTTAAAAATCATAGATATTACACCCAAAAAAACACCTTGAACTACTGCATATGCAGGAACAGTAACATATCCAANTGTTGGCTTAAAAACAGTTACCATTGCTAANATAAACCCAACTATTCCTGCAGGCATTGCAAGAAAATGCAACGAAGGATTACCCCAAACATAACCTGCGCTTAGTATACACAGAATTAATGATATACCTGTTTTATGGACAGTTCCTTGAATGGTCATACTTGCTTCAGAGCTAGCATAACTTTGTTTTTTAAATGTTGATGCACTTAATGCAGGATTACCAGATCTTAATGCCAAATGTTTACTCATTTTCTTCTACCTTTTCTATTCGAATCCATGGTTTACCGTTGGATTTATTTTTATTCATTAACTTCAATATACTTAATANGGATATAACTATTATTGGTATCCACAAAATATTTCCAGAATCGTTCATATTAATTTAAATCACCAGTTTTTTAGTTTTCTTATCTAACTCACAATATTCACATACAACAAATCTACTAAACATCTTTATTTTAGGCAAAAATATGATAAAGAAACTATTCTTTATAGATTACTTTTAATTTGAACAGCTTTTATCCTATCAATGACAGGAGGATGACTGTAAGATAAAAAAACCATGAGCGGATGAGGAGTTAAATGTGAAAGGTTACTTGCAGATAATCCTTTTAACATTGATATAAGAGGTTCAGGTTTTTTTGTAGTTTCTAGAGCATATGAATCTGCTTCAAACTCATTTTTTCGACTCATTGCAGTGGTCCCAATTGAAGTAATGATACTAATAGGAGCATATAGCATGCCAAANAATACTAGTCCTCCATATACAGATATATTTTCAACTCCAAAAACGTCAAATAATGCTTGGTTATTCATTAATAAATTAAAAATATATAACATTAAACCCGTTTCCAAAATCCCTAATATTGTACCTGTTATTACATGTTTCTTTTTGTAATGTCCAACTTCATGAGCAACTACAGATACTATTTCCTCTGTTGAGTGTTTATCTAGAAGGGTGTCAAATAAGGCAATTCTTCTAGATTTACCAAAGCCACTAAAGTATGCATTTGAATGCCCAGACCTACGACTGCCATCCATAACGTCAATACGCCCGATTGGAAAATTAACCTGTTTTGAAAAATTTTCGATAGCAGATCTTAGATCACCTTCTTCCAATGAAGTGAACTTATTAAACATTGGTGCAATAACATGAACAAATAGTGGTTGAACTGCAATCATAAAAGCAGTGACTATTCCCCATGCTATTAGCCAACCATTTGTATTGTATGCATTAAAAAAATATAAAATTGGCGTCATAATTAAAGTACCAAGTATTATGGTTAATGCATAACCTTTTAATTTATCTAGGACATAGGTTTTTACTGTTGTCTTATTAAAACCATATTTCTCTTCAATAACAAAGGTACTATAAATTGAAAATGGAATATTAATAAAATCATTGATAAAAAATAAGATTCCAAAAAACATCAATCCTCTGATTATTTGATTATCATTATAATTTGAAACGAGAGAATCTAAATCTCCAAATAGACCTTTATGGATAATTAATAGAACTATCAATAAGCTAAAAGTGCTTGAAAAGAGACCAAATAAAGTTTTGTCTCGCAAGTATAGTTGTGATTTTGAATATTTCTTTTTGTCATAATAATTTTCAAAACCACTTGGAATATTTTCATCAATACTATTCATATTCAAAACAGAACTTANTGTTGATAAAGTATATTCAAAAATCAACGCTCCAACAATNATATAATAAAAGGTTTGTTCCATGATTTAATTAAACTTTATTGANCACCCCATAGCTTTGCTAATGGGTTTTTTTATACCTTCTCCATTTAACATCTGTTCAATTGCATCCATTAAATATGAATGATTGACTTTATTAGGATTTCTAGCATTATCATCGATGGCTCCTTTAAAAACTAATTTTTCATTATGATTAAATAAATAAACATGGGGTGTTTTTGTGGCACCAAAAGCTTTTGCTAATTCAGAATTAGGATCCTGAGCGTATGGAAAATTATAATTATTCTCATTTGAATGTTGTTTCATATTTTCCAAACTCTCACTTCCATTAAACCTTGCAGAATTCGAATTAACCGCAATGATATTGACCCCCTTATCTTTATATTTATTTGCAATTTTAACATAACGATCTTCCCATCTAATTACCCAAGGACAAGTATTACTTGAAAAAATTATTACGGTTCCTTTATCACCTTTTATATCATTTAATGATAATTCTTGTCCATCAATATTTAATAANGCCAGAGTTTGCTTTGGCATTTTTGAATCTANTTCTAAATCAANAGCAAANATAANTGTGATAAAAAATAAAGTTTTATAAAAATAATTCATCATAANNTCCTATAAATTTATAGCTTTTTCTATTGCANATCTAAANCGATTTTCAGGTTCTAANCCNATCCANAAATCTACAACATCTCCAGAAGTTTTTGAATAAGCAATTGTNAAAGGTAAAGTACCNTTCCATGANTCTTCTAATGNAGTAATAAAAGNCTCATCCTTTTCAGATTTAAAATAAGACTCCCCAATNATATTATGACCTTTTAAAAATTTCTTTACTTCTACTTTTTGATCTTCAAAGTCTGTGTTCACAAATAAAACTTCTAANTCATTATAAACTGAATCAAGNCCAACAATCATTGGAAATTCTTCTACGCAAGGNTTNCACCATAAAGCCCAGATATTTAAAATCACAGCTTTTTTACCTTTGTAACTTTTTATTTTACTTAAAATTTGATTCGAACTAACATCCAATAATTGTAATGTATAAGAATTAATTAGTTCAGTTATTTCATCATTTATATCTTGATATTTAAAATCATTTTCTAACTTTGCGCCAGAAATCAACATATATTTAACAACATCAAAGTGNTTCATTTTTATTGCACTATATATCGGNCTTTCGCCNTTTTTNCCNNTTNNGTTNATATCTTTACCATTATCAATGAGANACCTAACTTTTTTTANATCCCCATCATATGCTGCTTTATTTAATTCATTAAAATCACTGTTATTACTGCAACCGCANATAAANAAAACGATAATAGTTATTAAAATATTATTTTTCATTTTTGTTTCAAATTTAGAAAGCTTGTATCAGATAAAGGTCTAATCTGCTTCATTTGGTGTTTACTAAAAGTTAAAGATTGGCTATCATAGTGTTTAGATGATTTATTTGCTGTTGAAGNACCATACTGATGTATGCTCCAAGCATTTAAATCCCCCTCTGGACTCCACTCAACTAACTGAAAATAACAATCCCCTGCAATGGCCTGATAGGTATCTTCTTTTTTTTCAAAATAAATAGCTCTAAGTAAATCAGGACCTCCCGATAAAGGTAGATTAGTTTCTCCTCTAACCAATCTTATTACCTGACCTAATGGGACATCAATTCTACCAAATTTTGAGTTAAAATAATAAATCGCTTCATTTAATTTTCTAGTGATCTCTTTTTTATCATATACAAGATCACTCTCATTAAAAGCATTTGGCAAAACTATTAATGAAAGCGCAGCATTTAGATTTAGGGAATCTGCTCTGAGGTCCCAATTTTCTATTAAATTTAAGGCTTTAGCTAAACTTGTTTGATTATTTCCCTTCATATCCTCAATATACCTATCCCTAACTTTTGCTATTACAGATTCCCTAGAATACTCTACATCATATTTATAATAAGTGAAATCTTCTCTGGTTAAAGATGGATCCAAACCAAAGGTTTCAAGAGACCTAAGGGCTCTATTAGTTTGATGATCCTCAATTCCGGTCCAATCAGGTAAAACTTTTGGGATATCAACTCTATTTCCAGTCGCGAGATAAGGACTGCTGTTACAATTTTGAAAAAATCCTTCCGGTGGATTTAATATTTGAGGTAAATCATTGAAGGGGATATATCCTTTCCATAAACTCCCCCTACTTTCACTCGGTAGATAACCAGACCAATCATAGCGTGGATCTCGAACTGGAATTTTAGCGTTATAGACATAATAGATATTTCCATCTTTATCTGCATACCCCGTATTNAACATNGGTATTGCATGGATTTCCATTGCANTTCTAAACTGAGTAAAATTTTTAGCCTTCCCCATTCTATACCACTGTTCAACAAACCTTAAATTATTTAATGAGGATATTTTTAATGCATAGGTTCCATGATCAAATTCCATAACAGGGCCATGAATAGATCCTTTGACTTCACGTTTAAATGTCCACGAAAATGGACCAAAAAAATTAATCTTAATTCTAGCTTTTTTTATACTTAGATCTTTCCAAAATCCTTCAAACCAATATTGATTATTATTTTCAGGATTAATAGTAAGTTTATAAATATCTATTAAGTCTGGTGAATTTACTGTATGNCTCCATCCTAAATATTTGTTGTGCCCNANAAGAGGAACTGGAGATCCAGGGAAAAACCCCCCATAGAAATCCCATCCTTCATTACTTACAAGATGCGCTTCATACCATGCAACAGGTCCATCCCAAGGTTGATGACTATTTATCCANAGACGAGTATATCCATCTGANGAACGTTTAGGAGATACGGCAAATACATTACTCGCAACCATTTTATAATCATTTATTTTATATCTATTGCTTTCATCAATAAAACCTATTGTATTTGATTCTTCCTTTGAAAGTTTCTTAATTACACCATCCAAACCAAACATAAGAGGCATCCTATGAGAAAAACCAACAATTAGATCTTTTCCGCTTAAAATTGGAAAGTTTTTAATTTTTATAGATGGATTATCCATCAAAAATAAATTAATACCCGAAGCATATCCGTCACATAAATTTTGTACATCGATTGGAACTTTTTCATCATAATTTTCATTCACATTATTCCAAAATCCCATCAAATTAACATAATAATCATTAACTGCAGCTTCTTTACCATAAACAGAGGCGAGCATACCTCTAGAAGCTAAAATAATATCTTGTATTGATTTAAAATCATCTTGAGAATGAGCATAGGCCAACCCAAATGCAACATCAGAATCTCTTTCCCCATAAATATGCGGTACACCCCATTGATCCCTTTCAATTACTGAGCTATAAGTAGAATCATTTATTTTTAATATATTTCCGAAACTACTACTAATAAGAATTGTAAGGTACAATAGTAAAAATGCTTTTTTTCTAATCATTTTTCACTATTGTATCTTTAGCACCTTCTGTCCAAATATCATATTTTTTCATTATGGATATAAATAATTCTGAGGTTTTTAATTTTTCTAGCCATNGAGCTAAATATTTAAANTTTTTTTTAAACCAAATTAAGTCTACATNGGCACATTGTCGAATAAATGGGAAAATAGCATAATCTGNCAATGTGATATTTTCATTAATCAAATATTTTTGATTTCTTAAAATTATATCATATTCTTTAAGGAATGTCGCGACTTCTTCTTGGTAAAACTCATATGTTTTTTCCTTAAATCGAACATGATATTTATAACGATCAAGTGCTTTCTTAAATTGATAGTCATTTTTTTTAATTAAATTATCTTGTTTCTCTAAATGGTTTTGGTACAAATTTTTTGAATCTTTAATTTGTAAAGCATAATGCATGATATCTAAACTTTCTTCAATAATTTTATTATCGGAAATCATCATAACCGGAACGGTGCCTTTCGGAGAAATTTCATAAAGTTTATCTGGCCTATTAGATAATTTAATTTCACGATGAATATAGGTAATCTTAGAATATTTAAGTGCCATTCTAGCTCTTATAGCATATGGACACCTTCGAAAAGAATATAAAATTGGGAATTCCATTAATTATTTAATTTAGGTTTTATTCTAGAGTCAAAGAAAGTCTTTGAAACTATTTTATTTGGATCTTTTCGATATTTTTTTTGCTCACTCAATGGCAAATTATTAAAAGATTGACATTTTTTTGAACAACATCCATCATATGTTTCTTGACACGAATCGCATTGAATAAATAAGATATGACATGCATCATTATTACAATCTGTATGACTATCACATGGAGTGTTACAAATATGACAATTTGAAATAACATCTTCAGTAACTCTTTCTCCTAAGCGATTATCAAATACAAAATTTTTACCAATAAACTTTGAATTAATTTTTTTTTCTTTTACTTCATGAGCATATTGAATAATTCCACCTTTTAACTGTTTAACTTTTTCAAAACCATTTTTAATTAAATATGAGCTTGCTTTTTCGCAGCGAATTCCACCCGTACAATAAAGCAAAATGTTCTTTTTTTCTTTACCTTTTAATATTCTTTTTACTTCAGGTAGTAGTTCTTTGGACGTCTCTACATTTGGTATGATTGCATTATTAAACTTTCCTATTTCACTTTCGTAATAATTACGCATATCCACTATAATTGAATCCTTATCATCAATTGCATTATTATAATCAAGTGCATTTAAATGTTTGCCTACTTTATTCATGTCATAAGTATCTTTTTGGACACCATATGCTACTAATTCTTTGCGGACTTTTATAGTAAGTTTGTAAAAAGAAATACCTTCTTGAATGGCTTCTTTAATATCAGAAGTTTTAATAAAATCATAAGATGAAAGTATTATTTTAAATTTTTTATATAAATGTTCCGGAACACTTATTTGAGCATTTATACCTTCCAATGAAATATAAATACGACCTAAGACATTTAAACTATCAAGTTTTATAAATAGTTTATCTCTAAATA
>NZIX01000011.1 GCA_002691785.1 Fidelibacterota bacterium
ATAAAAATAATGTAGCTAAAAGGTTCCTTGATTGTTCACTTGAAATGAAAATTGACTATGCTGTTCGCATTAATGGAGATAATATATTTACAGATCCATCTATCATTACCAAGATGATAAATATTGCTAGATCAAACAAATGGATTTTTATAACCAATGTTTTAAAAAGAACCTTTCCTGAAGGAATTAGCGTGGAGATAATTAAGGTTTCACATTTAAAAGAAAAGATTGCTTTTTTTGATAAATATGAACAAGAACATGTTATGCCTTATTTTTATAAAAATTTAATAGAAGACGAAATTTTCAATTATTATAATACTAACGAGGACTTATCTGTATTTAAACTTGCATTAGATACAAAAAAAGATTTTTTATTTTTATCAAGTATTTATGATTTGATGGAAAAATCTCACTCAGCATATTATACTGATGATATCATCAAAATTATTAAAGTAAATAAACTTTCTCATGGATAATTTTTTTGAAGGTAAACATGGTCCTCTTCTAATTGCAGAAATTGGAGGAAATCATGAAGGAAATTTTGAATATGCACTAAAGCTAACTCAACTTGCAATTGAGTCCGATGTTGATGTTATAAAGTATCAATTATATTCAGGATCAACCTTAGTTAATAAAAAAGAATCTCCTGGACGTCATTCACATTTTAAAAAGTTTGAACTCTCAAAAGAGCAGCATATAAAGCTTGCGAAAATGTGTATTAATAACAATGTTCAATATTCAGCCTCAGTTTGGGATTTATCTAGATTCGATTGGATTGATGCTTTTTTGAAGTTTTATAAAGTTGGTTCAGGAGACCTCACTGCTTATTCCCTTCTAGAATCAATAGCTAAAATAGGTAAACCTATAGTTTTATCAACTGGTCTTTCAAATCTCAGTGAAATTACAGACACTGTCAACTTTTTAAAATCAAGAAATTCAATTTATGAGTTAGAAAACTATCTTTCTATATTGCAGTGTACATCTTTATATCCAAACAAAGAGGAAGATGTAAATTTAAATGTCATTAATACTTTAAAAAATAAATTTAATTACCCAATTGGATACTCTGACCACACCAAAGGAACCCTTGCTCTTAAAACTGCATATTCAATGGGTGCAGATATATTAGAATTTCATTTTACAGATACTAGGGAAGGTAAAACATTTCGAGATCATCATATTTCCTTGACCCAAAGTGAAGTCCTAAGTCTTATAAAATCAATTAAAGAAATTAATATTCTGAAAGGAAACTCAAAAAAAATACTTTTACCTAATGAGATTAGTTCTGATCATATAACTTCTTTTAGGAGAGCTATTTATCCGAGGAAGTTCATAAAGTTAGGTACAAAGATTAAAGAAGAAGACTTAATAACCCTAAGACCAAACCATGGAATTGATGCACGAGAAATTTCAAAATTAATCGGTAAGACAGCTATAAAAGACATTGAGAAATTATCGGTACTATCATATGAAATGTTTAAATAAAAAAAATGTTTAGCTCTATATATCAAAAATATATTTTTACTTTTAAGCCCTATGTCTTGGGATTTATATGCAGAATGTTATTTTCCAGAAAGAATATAATAATTAATAAGGGTTTTCTATGTGATTCAATTCCTAGAATAATTATAGATAAAAATGCAAACTTACTTATTAAAAAAAATGTTTATTTTAGAAATGATGTTGAAGTAAGAGCCCATAAAACTTCAAAAATTACAATCTATAAAAATGTAAAACTGGATCGAGGTGTTAGATTATTAGCAACAAATAATTCAAAAATGTCTATTGGTCCCCACACTGCTATTGGACTTCACTCAGTTTTCAATGGTGGAGATGACATAACTATTGGTAAATCCTGTTTGATATCAGGCTTTGTTTACATTCAAACTAGTATGCATAAACATGACAAAGATCAATTTATTAAAAAACAAGGTTTTACACACTCACCAATTGTTTTAGGTGATGATGTGTGGCTTGGAGCACATTCAACAATAATGCCTAATTGTAATTTAAAGCAAGGTACTATAGTTGGAAGTAATGCAGTAGTTACCAAATCTTCAAATTCAAATGAAATNCTTGCTGGAGTTCCCGCAAAAAAAATAAATATTCGAAGTTAAAATGATACCAAAGTCACCTAAGATAACAGTTTATATTACAAATTATAATTATGGAAAATATATATCACAAGCTATTGAATCAGTTCTAAATCAGTCTGAAACTGATTTTGAGATCTTGATAATTGATGACGGATCAACAGACAATTCAATGAAAATAATTGAAGGATATATAAAAAATCCTAAGATTAAGGTGATTCAACAAAAAAACAAAGGGCTAACCGTCTCAAATAATGTAGCCTTAAAATTAGCCAATGGAAAGTATATTATGCGCTTAGATGCTGATGACTTTCTTTTCAAAAATTCACTAAAAATTCTATCCTCAGAGCTTGATAAAGATCCAAACATTGGTATGGTTTTTGGGGATTACTATATAATTGATGAGAATGAAAATATTATAGAACATTTTCAAAGACATAATTTTGATAAAGATGTAAGTCTTTTAGACCAACCAGCACACGGGGCTTGTACCATGTTTAAGGTGGAATGTTTAAAGCAGCTTGGTGGCTATGATGAAACGATAAGTCGTCAAGATGGATATGAACTTTGGCTAAGGTTTATAGAAAAATATCATGTTCATAATATAAATGAGCCTATTTTTAATTATAGACAACATGGAAATAATTTGACTTCAAAAGAAGATGAACTCCTTGACACAAGAACTAAAATNNTAAAAAAACATGCCNNCAGAAATCANAAANGTAAATTAAGGGGCCTGGCTATACTTCCAATCAGAGGTTCCTATATTGATAATCGTAGTTTACCATTTACTAAAATTGGTAAAACAAAACTAATAGATAGAACGATCAATTTTATCTTAAATTTTTCTCCAATTTCAAAATTAATTATCACTACTCCTGATAGCAAAGTACTCAATTACGTTAATGCAAAATGGAAAAATAAAATCATATTAATTGAGCGTCCAAAAAAAATATCTTTGATAAACTCCCCATTAGCTCCTGTTATAAAACATGCTTTTGAAGAAACAAAAAATTCTTATGACTTTGACTATTTCATGTTACAGAATATTGAAACACCTTTTAAAAAACCTAAAATCATTGAATCTGGAATTAATATTATGCGCATTTTTAATGTTGATACTGTAGTTGGTTTACGCCCTGAACGAGATTTACTTTTCAATCATAATGGAAAAGGTATGCAATTTATTATGAAACAGGGGTCTTTTCGCTTAGAGAGAAATGAGGTTTATAAAATGGTCTCTGGTTATTTAATTAGGGATATGAAATCTTTTAAAGAAAAGTATGAACTTTTTGGAGAGAAAATAGGTCATGTTATATTTGATCAAATTTCATCATTTAATATCAGAAATAAATTAGACTGTTCTATTGCTAATTATCTATCTCTAAATCACAAATTAAAATGATTCAGGTAAAAGACCTGTTTTTATCAATGGAAAAGAGTAGAGTTCTATTCTTTATTTCTCACCTTATTTATAATATGATACTCTTTATCTTTACAATTTTAATAGCAAAATTATTGGGGCCTGAAAAATGGGGAGAAATTACTCTTTTTTCTCTAATTGCAACCTATTCAGGTATTTTTACGCTTGGAATAAATAATGGAATGGGAATTACACTACCTATTAATATTGGTAAAAAAGATAATTTATTTTGCAAAAAAGTATTGTCTTCATCAAAAACATCCTTAGTTTTATCTTTTATTCCGATTATTCTTTTTCAATTTATTTTACTTAACTATTTAAATTTTTCTTTAAATGAAGTTTTCATCCTTTTTTTCTTTACTGTAAGTATTCAAATATTAAGCTATTTCAAAATTTTTCTAAGGTCCTATGAACTATTTAAAGTTTTCTCTTATACTTATTTTATTCAAACCTTTTCTCTATTTTTTGGTTTCTTAATTTTGAAGGAAAATCCTAATTATCTAATAATTTTAACTTTTGCGAACCTATCTGCATCTGCTTTTGTTGGACTTAATAAATTTTATGTTAAATCAGAATGGAAGATTGATAAAGAAATCTTTATTAAAATATTTCATATAGGACTTCCGGTAATGATGGCGGGGATCGTTGGAGAATTACTGCTTAGCATTGATCGATTAGTAATTTCTATTTTTTTAGATAATTATCAGTTAGGACTTTATGGATTTAGTTCAAACTTTTTCAAGGGAATTCGTATTATTGGAATTGCTGTAAGTATAATTACTCTACCAAGAATTGCTAAATCTTATGCAAAAAAAAATAAAAACCAGATGTTATATCATGCTAAAATACAGCAATGGTTATCTTTTGCTCTTATGTTAATAGCATCATCTATTTCTGGAATTCTTATATTTAATTATGTACCAATATTAATGCCCAACTTTTTAGAATCTATTAACATTAGTATAGTATTATTAATCGTCGCAACTATTCTCCCACTATCATTTTATCCTAATATTCTTAATATAATTGGTAAACAAAAATTTTATCTGTTTACTCAAATTTTTATTATTGTATTTAATCTGACTATTTCTAGTATTTTTATAATTCTAGGATATGGTATTGAAGGTGTTGCTTTCGGATCTTTGATATCCATGATACTTTATATTATCATGATAAGATATTTTGGTATTAGAGCTTTAAAAAAGTTAAAATTTTAAAATTTATATTTTGAATAAATCCTACATACTAATCTCATTTACCTCATCACAAAATCAGACATTAATAAACTTAATAGATTATCTTAATAGCATTAATATTCATAAATCTGATATTTATATTTTTACAAATTCAAATGATAATCTTCTAAATAATTTATCTGTAAAAGTAATTAGATTAAAAAAAATCTCATCTTTTCAGGATTCAATTGAACAATTTTTTTCATGGAGTAATAAAAAAACTATCTTAAAAGAAATAGATATTTTAAAAGATTATAATAAAATTGAAATCATTTTCCCTCATTTTCTTAATATTCTCTCTAATTATTTTTATCACAATTGCATTCCAAAGTTGAACCATGCAGAACTTACTTTATCATTATATCCTGATGGAATTCTATCGTTTCAACCATTTAAAACTAATAGTTTATTTCAAAAAGAAGTGTTTTCAAGATGGATAACTAGTTACTTATTTGGTATGCCGTTTAAACCCTTCATCGGTCCGATTGCAGATCCGTATAATGTAATTAAAAAGATTTATACATATATACCTAATGCAACCATAAAATATAATGCTCATAAACTTATAAAAATCTCATTCCCCAAAAAAAAACAGAACGGTTATCATCTATTAATCTTGGGGCATTTCAATCAATCAAAATTTGATGAAAATAATTTATCTAACTATTTACAAAAAATTATTAAACTATTTCCATTAAAAAATTTTAAAAGAATATACTATAAAAAACATCCTCGCCTTGCAAATATTAAAAATGATGTTTTTTTTAATATGCTAAATGAAAAGACATCTTATAAAATCAAATTAATTAATGATAATATGCCTATTGAAATGACTATTGAAGATATTAAAGCACAAAGCATTATAGCAGCTGTTAGTACTTCACTAATTAATTTAAAACTAAAGTATGGCAATGATATAAATTGCTATTATTTTGGGCTGAATAATTATGTTAAAAGTGAGTACATCAAATACTATACAAAAGTATTTAACGTACTTTCAATTAAACCTCTCATATTAGAAAATGACTACTAAAATTCTATATTCATTTACTCTAATGTCTTTATCTATAGTATATATATTTAATTTCATTTGTATAATCACTTCATTTAACTCACAATTATTTCAATATCCTGGTTTTAGTATTCTTGGTGTTCTTTCTGTCCTATTATACTCTTTGGTACTTATAATTTGTGCAATAAAAAGGGATTTATTTTTTTTCTTTCTCCCTTTTATCATTCTTGCATTTCCAAACGTTATCAATGATTTTCTTCCATCTTTCATGATGGGCCCAGTTATGGAAAGTCGCGTAGCTTCTTTTTCATATATTACCCATATTGATATTTTTTTAATATACGGATTATGTATATTAAAAAATCATAAAATTCAAAATCTTACAATTTTAAACCTGTCTGATTTTTTAATTTTTGTCCCTATCATCTCTTTATTTTTCATTGCAACAGTTATTTTAAGTATATCCAATGATTTATTATCACTCTTTGCAATTGGAAATTATCAAATAAGGTATATCTTTTTATTTATTCTTTATCTTTTACAAATAAAGCTTAATATTTCCGATTTTAGAAATATTATTTATGGATTATCTTTTTCTTTATTTTTTCTCCTTATTGAATCATCCTTTTTTACNTTAGCAAATGGAAGAGATCATTTGATAAGTGGAACCTTAGCCGCAAATGTATTTGCGAATATTACTGCTGCAATAACTTTATTTTTTGTGTTTATCAACCCAAAGCAATATAAATTCCCTAAATTATATTTTCAATCCATAAAATTATTTACAATTATTATTGGTTTTTTAATTCTTATTTTAAATGGGACAAGAATGGCGATGCTATCTTTTTTCTTATCTGGTTTAATTTATTATCTAATAACTTCGTTTAAAGTCAAAAATATAATACAATTTTTAACCAGAATGTTTGGCTATGGATTTTTATTTTTCATTTTGATTTTAATTTCTCTCCAATTTGATAAATTTAGAAGCATAATAACCATCTTTTTTGATTTAATTAACTTTAATATTAAACTTAATGAAGACACTGCATCTCTTTTTGCACGCCTTCACATGTATAAAGTTTCCTTAAACATGATTTTAGAAAATTGGATTATTGGCATTGGTCCAGGAAGATGGAACTTTTTAAAATATGATTATGGATTTCAAACAATGGGAACACTTTTAACAAATACACTTCTAGATCCACATAGTGATTATTTATCCTATATTTCCCAATATGGGATATTTGGACTGGTTATGATCAGTTTTATTTTGATTAAACCTGCTTTAAAATATTTAAAAAACCCAAGAGATTTGACTTCTTATTTCGGCCTAATTCCATTCACACTTCTTATAAGTGGTCTAACTAATTCTAATACACTAAAACATCAAGTTTTCGCAATAATTTCAATGATTATATTCATTGTTCATCAAAACTTTTTAATAAGTAAAAGTGATAGGTTTATTGATAAATGAAATTTCTTTTTATAGGGACAAGAGGTATTCCTGCAAACTATAGCGGATTTGAAATATGTGTGCAAGAAGTAGCAAAGAGACTTCAAAATAAACATGAAATTGTAGTTTATGCNCGAAAGGGACATTATANTAANAGACNNAANACTATANATAATATCCAAATAGTNTATCTTCCATCCTTAAAACTGAAATCATTTGAAACTTTNTCCCATACCTTTTTATCAGTNTTACATGGNTTAATTTTTCACTGGTCTGNAAAGTATATGGTTTTTAATCCNGCNAATAGTTTTGCACTTATANTTCCATGGATATTTCGAAAAAANATTGNTCTAAATGTGGATGGNCTTGAATGGAAAAGAGATAAATGGAATAAANTTGGTAAAACATATTTTAANTTATCAGCATGGTTTTCAACCAAGATTTCTAATACCATTGTTGCTGATAGTAAAGGCATGGCCGATTATTATAAGAANAAATGGAATACTGATTCAAAATTAATAGAGTATGGATCTTATATTAATAAATCCACTANTTNTGAAAACCTTAAAANTTTTAATTTGAAAAAAAATAAATATATTTTGCAAATAACTCGTTTTGAACCTGAAAATAATCCTCTNCTAACTATTCAAGCTTTTAAAAAATTTAAATNAGATAATCCAAATTCTCATCTCAAACTCATGATTNTTGGTGACGTTCTTTATCCATCNATNTATTCNAAAAAAATTAAAAAAGAACAAAACGATGATATAATTTTACCTGGATATTTATATGATTTAAATATTTTAACAGAACTTCGAAATAATTGTTTAGCATACATTCATGGTAACCAGGTAGGAGGAACAAACCCCGCTCTTCTAGAAGCTATGGGATCTTATTCATTTATTATAGCTAGAGATGTAAATTTCAACCGTGAAGTTTTAGAAAATGGAGGAATATATTATGAAAAAAACATAAAAAGTCTCCTCCATTGCTTAAACTTAACTTTTCATGAAAAAATTAATCGAGAAAAAGCAATAGATTTTTCTATTAATAAAATTAAAAAATATTATAATTGGGATAGAATTGCTCTTAATTATAATGAAATGCTTGAAAATATATAAAAGGATAATTTTATGCAGGTATTAGTTACTGGAGGTTCAGGTTTTATAGGATCTCATTTATGTGAAAAACTTCTAAAAAAAGGTCACGATGTTATATGTGTCGATAATTTTTATACTGGTCAAAAAACTAATATAACTCATCTAATAAAAAATAATAGATTTGAAATTATCAGGCATGATATAACTTTTCCTATCTACCTTGAAGTAGACCAAATATATAATTTAGCCTGCCCAGCTTCCCCAGATCATTATCAATATGATCCCGTTCAAACAACTAAAACAAATGTTCATGGAGCAATTAACATCCTTGGAATGGCAAAGAGATTAAATGCTCGGGTATTCCAGGCATCAACTAGTGAAGTATATGGAGATCCAGTTCAGCATCCACAAAAAGAATCTTACTGGGGTAATGTTAATCCAATTGGACCTCGAAGCTGTTATGATGAAGGAAAGAGGTGTGCCGAAACTTTATTTTTTGATTATTTTAGACAACATAAAGTGGATATAAAAGTTGGACGTATTTTTAATACCTACGGACCAAATATGCGACCCGATGACGGGAGAGTTATTTCAAACTTTATAGTACAAGCACTCAGAGGTGATGACATAACAATCTATGGTGATGGTAAACAAACAAGATCTTTTTGCTATATTGATGATTTAATCGAAGGAATGATCAAATTTATGGAATCAAAAAAT
>NZIX01000012.1 GCA_002691785.1 Fidelibacterota bacterium
CTGAGGAAGTAGGTAGTAATTTAGGTTCATGGGATCATAAGCGTGATGGTTCAATTAGGAGTGGGTTTAAGCTGACTAGATCTATTAATATAAGTACAAATTTTTCTCAAAATTTCACTACAACAAAATCTAGCTCGGGATTAGAACAGCTTTCTATGACAAGAGATTANTTNGGTATTGGAGAACTTTTTAANGAGGGNTTACCATTNCCAGGATGGAGTTTTAGANTTAGNGGTNTAGAAAAATGGCCAATCATAAAATGGTTTGCAAAATCTGCGTCTTTAGAGCATAGTTATTCTGGNAAAGAAACTAGATCATGGCAGTTTGANGAAGATTCGCCTGAAAAAATGAANTTTTTTAATCTAGGANCTTTTGTTAAAGATTATGAAGATTATCAACGTAATTCAAGAATAAATCGTAATTTTTCACCTCTTATTGGTATGAACATGACCTTAAAGAAAAATGTTTCAGTTACATTAAGACATAATCGAAATAAAACCTTAGATGAGTCCTCTACAGGACTAACAATTCAAAATGACAATAGCTATACATCAACTGGAACCTATACTCATAGGGGTGGATTAAATATTCCAATTCCATTATATGGAGATTTGAAATTAAACAATACCATGAGTTTTACCTTAAATTTAGACCTTAATGAGAGCAGAGAAGAACGATCTGGAGATAAAATAAATTTAGAAGTCGGATCTTTTTCTGAAGCATGGAAAGCAGGTTTAAGAGTTTCTTATCAATTTTCAACAAAAGTCAGTGGTGGTTTTCGTTATGAATACAGAGAAAGTGATACAAGAACTACAGGTAAAAAAGTGGATAGAGATTTTGGATTTGATGTGAACCTTGCTATTTCAGGATGATATGAATAAATACCTACTTATTACTCTGCTTTTAATAGGATGTGGTGCAGAAAGCTATAAATTTGATGAAGATGAAGCTTTTAACTATCTAATTAAGCAATGTGAATTTGGCCCTCGAAATCCTGGCTCAGAGGGATATTTTAAATGTCGTGATTTCATGATTAATGAATTAAAAAAATCAACCGATCAAATTATTTTGCAAGACTTTACTCATCCAGCACATCCTGATCTAAAATTTCAGAATATTATTGCAAGATTTAACTCTAATGCAAAATTTCAGACTATCATTTCATGCCATTGGGATACTAGGCCAATAGCAGATCATGATTTAAATCCTGATAATCATAATAAACCAATTATTGGGGCAAATGATGGAGCATCGGGGGTTGCTGTATTATTAGAGCTTGCAAAAATTATGGCAATAAACACTCCTTCAATCGGAGTTAACTTAGTCTTTTTTGATGGAGAGGATTTGGGAACTCCAGGTGATAATGAATCATATTGTTTAGGTTCTCAATTTTTTGCAAAAAATTTACCAATAGATAATATTAGTGAGGCTATTAATTTAGATATGGTTGCAGATAAGCAACTTCAACTTCCTATTGAGCGATATTCATACCAGCATCACCCAGAATTGATACGTTATTTATGGGGAAGAGCGAAAGAAATGAAATTAGAAGCTTTTGAGGATAGACTTGAGTATGCAATTTATGATGATCATGTACCTTTATATGAATATGCAAATATACCATCNATTGATTTAATTGATTTTAGATATCCAAATAATTATAAAAATTATTGGCATACTTTGGATGATATTCCGGAAAATTGTAGCAGTAAAAGTCTTGGTCAAGTAGGTAGTTTGATGGTTGATTATATATACAATAGAAAAAATCAAAATTGGAATAATAAATGAATGTAAAATATTTTCTTAAATTCTTTTCAATTTATATGTTTTTTTACTCCTGTACTGAGCCAATAAAAGAACCAAAAACTAATATTATGAGTGGTTTAGACTTTAGTTTTCAACAAGAGAAAGATATTCTATATTTTGGTGTTAGAGTAATTCCTGAATATAATTTACAAGAATTAAACAATGTAAGCGTTGACTGGTATGGTTCTAATAAGGATAACTCACCCTTTAACTTTAAACTTTTTGATAATGGGTTAAATGGTGATATTCTTGAAGGTGATGGCTTATATAGCAGAAAAATTGCAAATAATATTGACAGTCTAGTTTATCCTATTGGACAAACCGCACCGACTGATAGTAACAACACAAATTCTAGTATTATTGTTTATATGAATTTCATCGCTAATCATGGCTCAGATTCGACATTTCTCTTAGATTCATTTATAATTGGAAATATAATTCCAGAGATAATAGAGATATATGCACCAGATACCATTCGCAGACCTGAAGGAGCAACGGTTAGTTTTGAGCTGATTTCGGCTAAAGCTTTTGATGCTGAAAATAACATTAATTGGGTTGGGTTTACTTCCTACTCAATTGATGATTCTTCTATGATGAATAATGGGAACTATATATATTTATATGATGATGGTAGTTCAATCGTTTTGTATGAACCTGATTTTACGAGTGGAGATGAATTGATTAATGATGGTATATTTAGTTTTAGAATTCCAATTTATGGCAATGCAATGACCGATACCACCTTACAGACTAAAACAGGGGAATTTAAATGGGAATTTATTACGCAAGATGAGGCAGGAGAATACAGTAAGATAAGAGAGCATCATGTCTTTATACAGTAAAGTTTTATTTTTAATATTAGTTAACTTTTTATCAGGTCAGATTTCATATCCTTCTGAGTTTTTATTGAACCCTTATGATCTAGATTCAACCTATAATAAAGGTTTAAAGAGTAATATTGTAGCAGAAATTCGCAANATGGGAGATTCTCTAACATGGTTTGGAACTGGGCAGGGTCTATCTCTTCACAATAATACTACAAATAAAACCTATAGCCACAAAACCATGCTTAGTTCTGATACTCTAGTAAATCAACAAACAACAGATTTATTACCTTATGGAGGTATTCCTGCAATAGCAGTTCAAGGCGATACCATGGCGGTTTCTTTTTCTGGTGATAATGGAGATATACAAGTAGGGTATGGTTTGGCAGTAACATTTAATGGGCAAGATCAGACGGGGATTGATTGGACATACTACAGACAACCGCTTGACCTTAGCGGAGAGGGCGATTCATTAGAAACTTTTGGGAATGTAGGTAGATTTAGTCGATTAGCTGTTACTGTACCTGAGGCAAACGTAACATATGATGCAGATATTCATTATTTTGTTGATAATTTAGGTAATTCTAGTAAATATTTATGGATTACAAGTTGGGCTGGAGGCTTAAGACGAATTGATCTTGATGCAGACTTTCCAGTTTGGCAACTTATTCCATTACCTATGGATAATCAAGATAGCTTAGATTTATGTAATGGTTGGGATAATTCACAGGAGCCACCTTACTTTCCAAATTACTACTTAAATCCAAGAGACCCAGCAGATGGAGGCAATCATAATCACAAAGCATTCTCAGTTTTAGCTTATGATAAAACTGTCTGGGTTGGAACAGCTAATGGAATAAATAAAGGACGTATAATCCGAGAACAAATTGCAGGAGAAGCTTTTGATTGCATTCAGTGGGAGCATTTTTCTTTCCCAAATAATAATCTTTCTGGAAATTTTGTTGTTGGTTTAGCTCGGCAAATTGATTCAGATAATATTACTACTATATGGGCAGCTACACTTCCCGCAGATAAAGAAGGAGAAAGCAGAGGTCTTAGTTATACCCGAGATGGAGGTTTAAGTTGGAATACTGCATTAATTGATCAGCGCATATATAATATAACTACAAAAAATGATATTGTTTTAGCAGCATCCGAATCTGGTTTGTGGAGGTCAAATGATGGGGTTAATTGGGCTAAATATAGCCCAGCAATAGATAATTCTTATTTGACTCAAAAACAATTATTAACAGATGTTGTATATACCTCGAATATTGATGATAGGTCTGATACTTTAGGTTTATGGGTTGGTACCTCAGATGGAGTCGCTTTTTCTAAAGATTTGACTGGTTCTGATTGGAATATATACCAAGCTAATTATGATTCGTCCGAGTTTTATGCTTACCCAAACCCTTTTTCTCCTAGAGTTCATAATCAATTAGGAGATGATGGTTTTATAAGATTTCATACAGGAAATATCACAAGTCAAAACTTGTTTATGGATATTTATAATTTCTCAATGGAAAAAGTATATCAAGAAAAATTTAATTTGAATACTTTTCGTGGAGCAATAAAATGGAATGGTCGAGATGATAATGGTAGTTTAGTAGCAAATGGAGTTTACTTTGCACGGTTGAATTTTTCAAATAGTGCTAGTGGTAAAACAAAAGACTTTTGGGATAAATTTATAGTCGTTAAGTAATGAAGCAAACTTTTATTCATTTATTTTTCCTTTTAGCTGTTCTTAAAGGTCAAGACTGGGCAGGTCAGTCTGGGGGGTTTTTGAGAATGGGTATGACAGCAAGATCTATAGCGATGGGGGGAGGTTTTACTGCTGAATTAGATAATAGCTTTGTCACGTTTCATAATCCAGCATGGGCTGCATTTTTGATAAGAAAGCATGTAGGCAGTTCATATACAAACTTAAGTCTTGATAGAAGGTTAGCCGCAACCAGTATAAGTATGTCTTTACCACCTACAGCAGGTGTGGGTATTTCATGGGTAAGTGCTGGTGTAACAGATATTCAAGGTAGAACAAGCGCTGGAGAAAAATCCTCAATTATGCAAACCAGTGAAAATACTATAATGATTTCATTTGCTCAAAGAATTCAACCATGGTTTTCGGTTGGAGCTAATTTTAAAATATTAAAATATGATTTACCCATAACAAATTCAGATCAGGTTTCAGGATCAGGTATTGGATTTGACTTAGGTTTTTTAATTAAGTCGGGTGAATACATGACATTTGGGTTTGTAGTACAAGATTTTACTTCAAGTTATCAATGGGATACTAATGCGATTTTTACTCAAGGTGGACCCTACAAAGATGATTTTCCAACTATTTATAGGCTGGGTTCTCGTTTTAATAATAAGGGATTAAAAATCATTGGGGATATCGGATTTATAACTGATCATAGTAATTACGTGAGTATCTTACCTAGGGTTGGTGTTGAATATGGACTTTTGGATAAATATTACTTTCGTGGTGGCTATGGGAATGCGAGACTTGCATTTGGAGTGGGTTATGGATACAGTTTATTTAAAGACAATGATTCAAGTATAGATTATTCATTTTCTTTAGATGGTGCAGTTCAAACGGGTCATACTATTTCATATGCATTTAACTTTTAAAATATATTTTCTCTTAAGTCTGTCTTTGTATGGTATAGGGACTCAGTTTTTAGTTACACCCTATAATGCAAATGAGTTAAGTGTTGGGTCTCACCCAACATATTTAGCACTTGTAAATTTAAATCCGGCACTTTACTCACAAGAAAAAAAGAATTCTTCTTTAATGGTTAATAGAGGAAGCTGGGTTGGTGATGTTTCTCTGTCTTCTTTAGGTTATATACAAAAAGTTAATGATAAAACTTTCTATTTTGGCGCTCGTTATTCTGCATTGTCAGATTTAGAATTTAGAGGAGAAAAACCAGAAGATGAGCCACTGGGGTATTTTACATCCCATGGTTTGTCTTTTAAATCAGGTATTTCATTAAATAGAAATAATAAAGCATATGGTTTCTCAATCTCATATGTTTCTATGGGCATATACACAGAATCTTCCTCTGGAATAGGTTTAGGTTTTGGTTATTTAGCTAAGTTAAAAAAAGGTGTAAACTTGGGTATTTCTATACAAAATATAGGAAAAATGTCAGTACTTGATAATGAAGCTCCACAACTTCCACTAAGGGTTTTAATAGGCTCATCCAAGTTATTTAACCTTTTAATGTTTAGTAGTACAGTTTATACATCAGCTGAATTAAATAGTTTAAATAGCAAAATAAACTATAAATATAACCTCGGGAATAAATTAACTTGGAAACAGATAGATATTTTATCAGGTTTTTCTATATCTGAAAGAGTTAACTATGTTTCCTTAGGTTTAAATCTAAAATTAAAGAAGTATGAAATTTCCTACGGGATAAATATTAATTCTCAAAGCCTAGGTGAGCCTCAGATTTTATCTTTGAAATTCCAGCTACCATGAAAGACTTTAAAACACCAATTATTTATCTTTTAATTTTAATTATCATGATGTTGTTGGTTGTTTTAAAAAGAGTTGATGATAGAAATTCGGAACTTGAAAACATTATAAAATTCAATAAGGAAAATAAAGAAAAAGCTCCAATACCTTTGCCGCTACCGGTTAAAAAAACGCCTAAAAAAGTAACCAAAGCTATTGAAGGTATTATAGGAATTATTATTGATGATTTTGGCTATAGAAATGATGAGATTTCTGATGGATTTTTAAAGTTAGATGCAAGTATGACCTATGCTGTTATTCCAGGTCATACATACAGCAGTCTATTTGGTAAAAAAGCAGTAGAAGCTGGTTTTGAAGTCATTGTTCATATGCCCCTCGAGAACACAGGAAAAACGTTTGGTGAAGAAGATTTTGTTTTATTGACTTCTATGGAAGATAAAATAATTCAGAGGAGGGTTGAAAAAGCATTAGATCAAATCCCAACGGCGATTGGCATGAATAACCATCAAGGATCTAAAGCCTCTGCAAATAGAAAGGTAGTTCAAAATATTGCTAAAGTTATTAAAAGTCGAAATTTATTTTTTATAGATAGTAGAACAACTTCTGAAACTATAATTGAAAGTACGATGGACTCTATGGGGGTCTCTACTGCCAGAAGAAATGTTTTCTTAGATAATGATGATGATGAAGAGAAAATTAAAGCTCAGCTTATGGAATTGGCTCAAAAATCGAGCGAATTAGGGTTTGCAATTGGTATAGGTCATGTAAAGGCAAAGACTCTTTCAGTTTTA
Source organism: Fidelibacterota bacterium (assembly GCA_002691785.1). Classification (GTDB taxonomy): domain Bacteria; phylum Fidelibacterota; class Marinisomatia; order Marinisomatales; family UBA1611. The sequence continues at coordinate 6,906 of NZIX01000012.1, forward strand.
AAAAAATATATCCCTGAACTTAAAGAAAAAGGTTTCAGGTTTGAATTTGTGTCAAAAATGTTACACTAATTAAGATGGCAATACTCTGCAGAGTTACCAGAGGTGAGTTAACAGAAAGTATACACGTGGCATTTGCTGTCGCTGTTGATGAGTCAGGCAATTTAGTATACTCAACGGGAGATCCAAATTATTTAACCTGTATTAGATCATGTTTAAAGCCATTTCAAGCTGCAGCAATAATTAAATCAGGGGCAGTTGATAATTTTACAAGTGAAGAGTTGGCCCTTATGTGTTCTTCACACCAGGGTGAGGAATTTCATATAAAACTAGCGAACTCTATGCTAGATAAATTAGGTTTTAATGATACAGATTATGAATGTGGAATTCATTACCCATTTAATGAAAAAATTTCAAGAGCTTTAGTTCGAAGTAATAAAAAACTGACATCATTGTATAATAATTGCAGTGGTAAGCATGCAGGAATGTTGGCTTTATCTAAATATTTATCAGTTGATAAAAAGGGGTATATTGATAAAAATCACCCAGTTCAAAAGTATATATTAAAATATATAAAAACTTTAAATGTTGCCGAGAGTTTGCCTATTGAAATAGATGGGTGCTCGGTGCCTACTCCATTCATGACATTAGAAAGCATCGCTAAATTGTATCAACTGCTTGCAAGTTCCAAAGAAAAGGAACTCGGTAAGGTTTTTGATATAATGTGTGAATTTCCAAAAGTTATCGGAGGTACAAATAACTTTGATTCAATGTTTATAGATGCTTTACGAGGTCGAGGTATAACTAAAATTGGAGGAGAGTCTGTTCGAGGAATTGCATTAAGGAAAAAAAATGGTGGATCTATAGGAGTGGCTATAAAAATTTTGGATGGAAATACACGAGCGATGCCTGCTGCAACGATTAATCTATTGAAACATTTAAATTTATTAAAATCATCTGAATTAACTAAACTAGATCAATTTAAATTTAAGACCTTAAAAAATCATAATGGATATAATGTGGGTAAAATTGAAACAATTATNGAGNATTAAATGAAATATTTAACCTATTTAATTATNAGTGGATTTATCTATGCCTCCAGTGCACGGATTATGACTTATAATATATTAAACTATCAGGATGATAATGAAAGAGAGGATCATTATATTGAAATAGTTTCAGACATTGATCCTAATTTGATAGTTGTNCANGAGCTCATTGGAAATAATGGCTATGANAATTTCAANACAGANGTCCTAGATATTATTGATCCGACTNTATGGTCAAGTGCGCTATTTACGAATCAAAGTGCACAGCAAGATATNGCNNTNTATTATCATCATGATATNTTTACTTTTNTAGAAACAAACGNTATCCCAACCGCTCAATCTTCAGGGACTAGAGANGTNATAGAGTGGGTTATGAANCATACNGANTCAAATGTNCAGTTTTANATTTATGGNGCACATCTTAAGGCAAGTTCAGGAANTTCAAATGCACAACAAAGATTAGAAGAAACTACCGTTTTAAGAGAACACTTAAATAACCTATCAGATGGTTCATATTTTATTTTAGCCGGTGATTTAAATATATATTCAAATAACAGCTCTTCTGAACCTTGTTTTGATATGCTTACAGGGAGTACTGATNATAATAATGGAAGATTATTTGATCCAATTGATCGTGTAGGAAATTGGCATAATAATAGTTCGTATTCGGATGTCCATACNCAATCTCCCAGAACATCTAGTTTTGGCGGAGGAGCAAATGGAGGNATGGATGATCGTTTTGATTGGTTATTAGTATCAGAATCAATTTTAACTGAAACTAGTCAGATGTATTACATAGAAGATTCATATACTGCATTTGGTAATGATGGTAATCATTTTAATNATGCAATCAATAGTGGGAACAATAGTGCGGTTAGTAATGAAATGGCTGATGCATTGCATGACGCATCTGATCATTTACCTGTTTATATGGATATATGGTATGACGACTTAGTATATAGTGATGAAATAATTACTATTACAGAGGTTATGCCAAATCCATCGGCAGTTTCAGATTCTTACGGTGAGTGGTTTGAAATACATAATAANCAAGATACTGCAATAAATATTTCAAATTGGGTTATTAAAAGTGGCAATAATGAAGAACATNTAATTTNTAATAATAATATCCCGATTATAGTTCAGCCTGATGAATATTTTGTCTTGGGTAAAAATCAAGACTTTGAAATNAACGGTGGNTTGGACGTTAATTATGAATACAACAATATTTCACTTTCAAATAATGAAGATNAAATTATTTTAATTAATAGCTTAGGTGCGATTATTGATGAAATANATTTTACAAGTTCATGGGCATATGATAGTGGCATATCGATGGAAGTTCATGATACTTTTAATGATAATAGTATTGCTTCAAACTGGTATAGTTCTACACTAGTATATGGAGATGGAGATAATGGTTCTCCTGGAACGTATTATAATGGTTTTATGAAGACAAGTTTAGATGTAATACCAGAATCATTTTTTTTACATTCACCATTTCCTAATCCATTTAATCCCAAGATTACATTTCAGTTTTATGTGCCTAATAAAGAATTTATATCTATAGAAATATTTGATAATAGTGGTCGTTTAATTCATACTATGATGAGAGAAATTATTGCGCCTGGTGAACACTCCATGTCTTGGAATGCGATCAATCAATCTAGTGGTGTCTATTTTATTAAGTTTACATATCAAAATAAATTCTCAGTTAAAAAAGTTATTCTAATAAAGTAAATGAAGTCTTTCATAGCAAGTATTTTTTTAATCAATATAATATTTGCTCAAAGCAGAGCTTCAGGTAGATTATACAATGCGCAGGATGAATATGATAAATATTCTTCTGTGGGCAATCTAGGTTTAACAGTAACTAATTTTGGTATTTTGGGTAATGGATGGAATAGGATGGAGAATGGCAATATTAATCCATCGTGCCAATACAAACAGAATACAGAAATCATTCGTGAACAAATAGAGCACTTTTCATATTGCGGTTTATGGATTGGTGGAATAGTAAATGGGCAACGTAGAGTTTCAACTGCAATTGTTGATGGAGTCTTTGAATCTGGTAGTGAGGGTTTCGAGATGTTTGCAGAAACGCCCATACGTATTCAATCATCAATTGCTTCTACAACCCAAGATTCAATGGCAAAATATTATTCTCCCTATGCGGTATCTCATCAAGATATGATATCTAGTTTTAAAGATTATAGTGATGTTATAATTCCTAATCATACACCATTAGGTCTAGATATTCATCTAGAGGCCTATGCTTGGAATTATTCATATGCGGATGCTTTTGTTATATTAAATTATAATTTAAAAAATGTTTCAGAAGATACGATCAAAAATATTTATGCAGGAATTTGGGCTGACGCCTCAATAGCAAATTTTAATTATACTGATTATTATACGCCTGGAGGTGGATTTACATGGTACGATAATTTAAATGGATTTGACCAAAGCCTAGATATTTCTGGTTTTAAAAGAGATATTGCATA